>CAZGAI010000079.1:0-11280 GCA_964523175.1 uncultured Victivallales bacterium
ATATTGGAAACTTTAGATTTAATTATGCAGTCAAAGCCTGTAACATTATCTACAGCATTTACAAGAACTATTAAATCCACTTCATAACCTTCAGGGGTTATAACGTTATTGATACTGTCAACTGTTTTATAAAAAGTATTACATGTATCAAATGACTCCAGCATTGTCGGATGGTCAAAGCTGTTCTCTTTTGAAGTATCAGTGTCCAGATAGATATTTACTATAAAACTTATTTTCAGCATTTTTTGTTCTTTCATAATATTTTATAGCCAGCAGAGATTAATTCTCTGCCATTTTCTAACTGAGTTAATCAAAAAAAGTTCTTCGGCCTGTTTCAGGTCATCAATATATATAATTTTCTCTATTATAGTCCCCTGCTCCAAAAGATACTTCCTAAAAGTTCCTGCCAGTAAACCGCATTCTACTGGTGGAGTGTACAATTCACTTTTCATTTTCACAACTATATTCGCAGTACATAGTTCAGTTATTTCCTTTTTATCATTCCACAACAGAACATTATCATAGCCAGTAAACTTTTCTTTAAATGTATTATAAATTTCTCTATTCGTAGTTTTATGATATAAAAATGGATTAGAAACGTTTATAGGTTTATCTGCCAAAACTACTCTAATTACAGTATTATCTCCTATACTTCCAACTATATCGTCATGTTGACATATTAAGTTCCCATTCTGCGAAACCAGCAACCTTATTTTCTGTGGTTTAGCAGGATAATCACATATCTTTTTTCTAAGGCATAATTCAACCTGTTTAATATCAATATCAAAATCAAAGTAGTCTGCAGAATTCGATAATCGCATTAAATGGTAATCCAGCAGGAAATAACCTTCACCAGGAGTCCATAGCATTGACTCAAGCAAAGAGAATTCCGGTTGTCTTTCTGTTAACACCTTAGTCTTTATGCGGCATTCGTCATATTCACCTTTGTCTGTTGAATCCCACACAATACCGCCGCCAACACCATATTCTGCCTTATTACTCGTTTTATCTATTACCACAGTTCGAATTGCCACATTGAACTGAGCTCTTCTTTCAGGAGTTATAAAACCTATAGAACCTGTATAAATTCCGCGAGGAGTATTCTCCAGTTCTGAAATTATTTTCATCGTATATGCCTTAGGAGCTCCGGTAATTGAAGCACAGGGAAAAAGAGCTTTCAAAATATCAGTCATACCAGCATTAGTTTCGGCTTCAACAGTAGATGTCATCTGCCATACAGTAGGATATTTTTCAATACTGAACAGCTTGCTGACTTTGACAGTACCTACTTCAGCAATACGACCGAAATCATTCCGAATCATGTCAACTATCATCAGATTTTCAGCTCTGTCTTTTTTTGAGTGAAAAAGCCAATCAGACTGTTTTTGGTCATTTCCAGCAGTTAACCCTCTATCTGCAGTGCCTTTCATCGGACGGCCAATAATTTTTCCGTTATTATAGGTAAAAAATAATTCAGGAGAAGCTGAACAAACAGTAAAATCTTCTGTATCTATAAAAGCTGAATAATCTGCACGTTGAGTATGAGACAATTCTTTAAACAATTTCCATGCATCTCCGGAAAATTCCGCATACTGCCGCATAGTATAGTTTACCTGGTAGGTATCCCCTTCCCTGATATGGTCTTTTATCCTTGCAATAGCAAAGTCATATTCTTCTCTGGAAACAGAAGAAGACCAATTTGTTAAATAAGAAGAAGTAGAATGTTCAGGAAAAAGATCAATTTTTTCATATTCTTTATAAAAAGCGAACCATAGCAATGGAAACGATTTTAAGGATTTCGTCTGAAGAGCTGAATCAAAAGCAGAAGCAGCTTCATAGGAAATAAAACCAACAGCATACAGTTTTTCTTTATTAACAACCTCTTCCACCTGCTGAAATTTCGAAATAACTTCGCTGATTTTATCTGTTTCAATAATTTTAACAGGATTTTCAAAACGAAGCCACTTCTTATTTACAGCGTCATGTATTGCTATTTGGTTCGGCATGGTAAATATGGTTTTTATTCCGTCCCTACAGGACTGTAAATTTATTTGTTTCTTTATTCCTGGGATTGAAAACCCCAGGCTATATTATTATGTCGTTTCACGACTGTGTAATTCTTGACTATATAAATCCATGGTATTGAAACCCCCGGGTTATAATATTACGCCGTTTCATTACAGCTTTTTAATCCCAAAGGGATAGAATAATATACCTATGTTTAAACCAGCATTCTGTATTTTTTAATATCCTGGAGGGATATAATAATACAGCCTATGGGTTCAACCATAGGTATATATCCAAATTATTACGCGTCCTGCAGGGACGCTATCAATCCCACAAATATTTTTCATTAAATTTTATATTATGTTTTACTAACAATTTTAAATATTCTTCTTTAAAGGTCAGTCTTCTGTGATGTTCATATTGATTTTTAATATATTTTTCTACATTAGGTAGATTTGATTCACTTACTGTAAATGCTCCATATCCTCTCTGCCATGAAAACAACCTGCATTGATGTTTTTCATGAATCCATTTAGAAGAACTCCCTTTTATATGCTGCAACATATATGAGACTGTATTACTCGGAGAAAATTTAGCCAGCAAATGTACATGATCAATTGTTCCACCTATAGATAAAAGATGTCCTTTCTCATTTTTTATAATACCTCCAACATATGGATATAATTCCTCTCGTAATTCATCAAAAATAAGGTTTTCTCTATTTTTTGTCGAAAATACAATATGATATAATAAATTCGTTAAGGTTTGAGACATGGTAACAATACCTTTTCTTTCGTCCCTGCAGGGACGCAATATTCAAAACAACCCGGACAATATTTTATACAGACTTTCATATGAAAAAAACTCATCGCAAATAGCAAAATTATTTTCTGTTATATTCTTTCTTTTTTCATTATTAATCAAAACATCTACTGCTTCAGCAGCTGCATGCTTAACAATTTTCTCATCAACAGTACACAATCCGCCCTTATCAACCTTATGTGTATTTCCAAGAGAAATAACATCAAAACCTTTACTTTTAATATCTGTACCATATACAGGATATTCGTATACAACCACAGGTTTTTTTGCAAAAATAGCTTCAAGAAACTGGTTCCCCCATCCCTCAAGTACACTTGGATAAGTAACTAGATCTGCATGAGCATAAACATCCCAGAGAGAATAACATTTTTTTCCATCAACTTCGCTACGGGAATGTTCTACTACATCATTTATAAAAATCATTTTAACGCAAAGTTTTTCTGCTTTTTCCTGAAGATGTTCTATATACCCGGGTTCCGCTTCAGGCAACCCGGCCATTACGTATACAATCTTCGAATCTTTACTAAAAACTTTACCGTTATAAAGCTTATTGCTCTTCAATTCATTGACATTCTTTTCACTCTGCATCTGGGAAATGACATCTATTGCAAGCTCTATAGCCTTTCTTTCAGCAATTCGTGTTGCCTGAAGAACAAGAACATCATTATCACTAATGCCAATTACTTCTCTAAAATCACTGTTATAATCGTCTACTTCCCACAATGGAGCTTTAAAATCAAAAACATTGGGGACAATTGTCGCGTCAATATCTTTTCTTTTTTTCATTTCGCGACGAGCAATATCATTTATAACAACATATTTGATTAAATCATCTTTCGGCGGAAAATATTTATCAAGCATTTTTCTCACATTATCACAGGTTGGGTTGGAATACCTTACTCGTTCCCAGTGGAAGTCATGATTGTGAGCAACACAATGAATATTCAGTTTTTTAACTGTATTATATAGAGCAATACCGGCAGGCAGTCCCCAGCCAAGTGACCACATATTGTTAGGCACAAGAACATCAATTTCTTTTTCCATTATAAACTTTTCTAAACCAGCAGAGATTCTATCGGCGAATTCCAATATGGCAGCTTCGAGCTCATCTCCATCCTTATAATCTTCAAGCTTGTAATATGCATTCTGTACAAAACGGTTATTATCTTCACTTTTGTAATGCAGCTCAGGAATTATGTAGCCAGTTGTAGACCCGGTGCTGCCGGCAAGAAGATATACATTATGTCCCATTTTATCCAGCTGCAACTTCCATTTATCCATTTCTAAAGATACTCCATCAGTTTCACCAACACGAAAATGAGCTAGAGCAATATTCATCATTACACCCTTTCTACAAAAAATTAATAAATGTAAGTCTCAATTTAAAAATATATCAAATAATAACATAATGACAAAAGAATTTTTAATTTTAGTTCACTTTTTACTTGCGGAAATAATAATTTATTGATATGATAAACCCATGATTAATGAATTTACAAAATTACATGGTGCCGGAAACGATTTTATTATTGTTAACGATTCTGGACAAAACTATGAAAAAACACTGAGCACGATCCGTAGTTTGTGTGACCGCAGACGCGGTATCGGGGCGGATGGAATAATTTTCCTGTCACTGCCGCCTTCACAAACTGACAATTTCGATGCCATAATGGAATTTTATAATCAGGATGGTTCTCGAGCTGAAATGTGCGGTAACGGCCTCCGTTGTGCAGCTCTCTATGCAAACAAAGCATTGAACCTGCCGAAAAACTTAAAATTTCAAACAGATGCTGGTATTCTCAAAACTGAAGTACTGAGTGACAGCAGTGTAAAAATTCAGATTCCTGTCATTAGTGATTTTGAAGAGATGTCTATTAATAGACAAAAAATTTATTTTGGAGACACTGGAGTCCCTCATGCTGTCATCTTTACAAATAATATCAAAAATATTAAAGTAGACGTAACAGGTAGTTATTACAGAAACCACACAGACTTTGCACCCCGTGGTACAAATGTTAATTTTATACAGAAAGAAGTTGGTAATCTATTTCACATAAGAACTTTTGAACGAGGAGTGGAAGCTGAAACATCCGCCTGTGGAACCGGAATTTCCGCTGCAGCACTCAGTATTTACAAGTTCAGAGGTATTAAACCTCCATTAAAATTTCTTACAAAAGAGGAGTATCTTCTCGAAGTCGATTTCAAGATAGAGAAACCTGTTAACACATTATACCTGACAGGGCCTGTAGCTGAAGTCTTTTTCGGAAAAATCATAAAACCGTAATATAGAACGTTGAACCCTGAGCGCTCAAAAAACAGGAATATTTACCACGAAGAAAAGAAGAGCTCGAAGTTTCTTTGTTTTTATTGCAAAAAGCAAAAAAATGGGTTCATTTAATAAATTCTTCGTGTGCTTAGTGCCCTTCGTGGTGAGAATAAACAAAGGAAATTAAATCATGGAATTTAAAGGATTATATACAGCACTTGTTACACCGTTTAACAATGGGAATGTAGATTTTGAGAAAATTAAAGAACTGGTTGATATCCAGCTTGAAGCAGGAGTAGATGGAATTGTACCTATGGGAACAACCGGTGAATCTCCAACCCTTACGACAGGTGACCATTTAAAAGTTATTGGAACCGTAATAAAAAAAGTAGACGGCCACTGCCAAGTTATAGCCGGGACCGGTGCAAATGCAACATTCGAAGCTGTACTTCAGACATCTGCTGCTAAAAAAATGGGTGCTGATGCTTCACTTCAAGTTACGCCATATTACAACAAACCTACGCAGGAAGGACTGTATAGACATTTTTCTAAAGTTGCGGATGTCGGTTTGCCAATAGTTTTATATAATGTTCCCGGACGCAGCAGCCTGGCCATTGCAATAGAAACGATAAAACGTCTCAGTACACATCCCTATATTGTTGCAGTAAAAGAAGCCGGTGGAAGCGTAGATAGAGTTTCGGAAATACTCGACTGTTGTGATATTGCAGTATTAAGCGGTGATGATGCACTGACTCTGCCAATGATGTCCGTCGGCGCAAAAGGTGTAATAAGTGTGGCATCAAACCTCTACCCAAAACCTTTCAAAGAAATGATTGATGCCGGACTTGCCGGTAACTGGAATAAAGCAAGGGAAATACATTTTAAATACTACAGGCTCATGAAAGCCATTTTTGTCGAAACAAATCCGGCCCCGATTAAAGCCGCTATGGCAAGAGTCGGTTTAATCAACGAAGAATATCGATTGCCAATCTGTCCTATCTCGGAAGCAAGTAAAAAAATTCTCTTCGATACAATGGATAGCATTTAATCTATATTGGGAATTTATAATTTATGAATTATCAGAGAATACTAGATGAGTTTAATGCTGAGATAATAAAGACTCATTTAGAAGGAAGAGTAGCTGATTATATTCCTGAACTTTCAGCTATCTCACCAAATAAATTTGGAATGTCTCTATCAACTATTGATAATAAAAATTATTTTACTGGTGATGCTGATGAAAAATTTTCATCATTGTTCTACATCAATGAGTTGCATCGAGCTTTCAAATGCCTGCCTTTACCTTGCGAACAAAGGAGTTAATCCCCTTACCCAAAATATAAATAGCTCAACGCGTTAATGCTGACAGCAGGAATATATGATGCAGCCGGAGAATTTGCTTATAAAGCTACCTTGCAAGAGTGGTGTAGGAGGAGGTATTATTGCGATAATGCCCGGCAAATTCAGTTTATGTGTTTGGTCACCCAGGTTAAATGATACAGGAAACTCATCCGCAGGTTATAAAGCTCTCGAACTATTTACAACTAAAACAAATATTTCTATTTTTTAAAAACTTGCTTGTTCTAACATTAAGAGCAAGCATTATTTTTAATTAAAAAAGTAATTCCGCAGCAACTAAGGCTAAAACAAAAAAGTTGGGGCGGAATTATTTTAAACGTTATTTGTAATACAATGGGCCTGCAACATATGTATTATGCAGGTATTTATGTGCTTTCTCACTTAACGGCTTGCCCAAAAATTCTTTGTATAGGTTTTGAACATCTTTATTATGGTGCGAACATCTGAGTGTACTTTGAACATCATCCTGATACATTCCATTAGAACGCTTCATTCTGATTTCATTTGTGACTTGATAAGGTTGTCCGCCACCTGCAATGCAACCTCCTTCACATGCCATTACTTCAATGAAGTCATAAGGCATTGGTTTGCCCAGTCGTTTACATTCAAGCAGTTCATCACAAATAACTCTCACATTGCCAATGCCATGTGCAACCGCAATTCTGAGTTTTTTACCCTGAATGTCAACTTCTGCTTTTTTGACTCCTTTAAGACCGCGTACAGCTTCAACTTCTATTTTATCAAGCTCTTTACCGGTAATCAGGAAATAAGCACTTCTAATAGCAGCTTCCATTACACCACCTGTTGAACCGAAAATTGTTCCTGCTCCAGTATATGACCCAAGGATATTATCAGCTTTTTCGTCCTCAAGATCAAGCAGTTGATAACCACTTGTCTTAACCATTCTTGCCAATTCACGGGTAGTTATTGATACATCAACATCCTGAAAACCACTTGACATCATATCTTCAGTTCTACTGACTTCATATTTTTTAGCTGTACATGGCATTACAGACAGCATAAATATCTTAGAAGGATCAATTCCCATTTTTTTTGCATAATAGGTTTTGGACATTGCTCCGACCATCTCATGCGGTGATTTTGCCGTCGAGAAATATTCTATCAATTCAGGGTAATATTTTTCCAGATAATCCACCCAGGCAGGACAGCAGCTTGTAATTAGCGGAAGCTTCCCATTGCCATTAAGTCTTTCTATGAGCTCTGATCCTTCCTCCATTATGGTAAGATCAGCGCCGAAGTTTGTATCAAAAATTGCTTTAAATCCAATTTTCCTGAAAAATGCATAAATTTTTCCGGTCAGTATTGTTCCCGGTTCCAAACCAAAAGCTTCTCCAAGGGCTACTCTTACTGCTGGTGCAATCTGAACAATCGGATATACCTCTGGATCCCTTAATGTCATCCATACAGAGTGTGCCTGGCTGAATTCAACAATTGCTCCAACTGGACAATGTGCTGAACACTGGCCGCATTTAATGCAGGGACTCTCCGAGAGTAAAATATCACCGGCAGGTGCTATTCGGGATTCAAATCCACGATCTAAGAATTCCAAGGCATGTACCTGTTGAATTCCCTGACATACCTCTACACATCGACCACACCCAATACATTTTTGAGGGTCTATAACTATTGCCTTTGTAGAAGTGTCAATTTCACCTCCTCTTACAAGCGGATTATAGGGCATATTCCTTAATCCAAACTCTTCGGCTAACTTCTGGAGTTCGCAGTTTCCGTTCCTTAGGCATGTAAGACAGAGAAACGGGTGTGTGGAAAGAATCAGTTCAAGAACATTTTTTCTTACATCGAAAAGCTCTCCATCATGAGTTGTTATATCCATCCCTTCCACAACTCGTGTGCAGCAAGCTCTGATTAGTTTTCTATTGCCTTTAATTTTTACAACACAAATACCACATGAGGCAGTTGCCGGAAGATCTTCATGTTTACACAAAGTTGGTATTTTGACATGAGCCATTTTTGCTACTTCAAGTATTGTCATTTTAGAATCAATACTGAAAGTTTTTCCGTTAAGCTTAATTTTAACTTTCTTTTTATCAGTCATTATCTATAATCTCCTTTTAGCCGCGCTTAATAGCTTTGAATTTGCAAGCGTTGTAACATTCTCCGCATTTTGTACACTTGATCTGGTCAACCAGATGCGACTTCTTCCTTTCACCGGAAATACAGCCTACAGGACACTTAATTGCACATACTCCACAGCCAATACAGCTATTTTCTATAACAGTATACTGAACCAGAGCTTTACATTTTCCTGTACGACACTTATTTTGCTCAATATGTTCTAAATATTCATCTTCAAAATATTGTAATGCAGACAACACCGGGTTAGGTGTTGTCTGGCCAAGAGCGCAAAGAGAAGCTTTTTGCATGGCAATAGTAATATTACGCATTTTCTGAACATCTTTAATTTCTCCTTTACCATCTGCTATTTTGGTAATAAAGTCCAGAAGTTGTTTTCCTCCTATTCGGCATGGGGCACATTTTCCGCAGGATTCATCAACTGAAAATTGCAGATAAAATTTATTCACATCCACCATGCAGTCATTTTCATCCATCACTATAAGTCCACCTGATCCCATCATTGAGCCTATGGATTGAAGTGATTCGTAGTCTACGGACATATCCAGATATTTTTCGGGAATAACACCACCCCCGGGTCCGCCGGTCTGAACTGCTTTAAAAGCTTTATTTTCATGAACACCACCACTGATATCATAAACTATTTCTCTTAAAGTAGTCCCCATTGGAACTTCAATAAGTCCGGGATTCATTACTTTCCCTGTCACAGCAAAGACTTTAGTTCCCTTTGATGCTCCAACGCCAATGGACGAGAACCACTCACTTCCTTTTTCTATTACAACCGGAATATTCGCCCAGGTTTCTACATTATTAATAAATGTAGGTTTTGTCCAAAGTCCTGATTGAGAAGGAAATGGTGGCCTAGGGGTCGGATTTCCTCGTTTCCCTTCAATAGATGCAATTAAAGCTGTTTCTTCACCACAGACAAAGGCACCGGCTCCCCATCTCAGTTCAATATTAAAGCTGAAATCTGAACCGAGTATATTGTCGCCTAAAAGTCCATACTCTCTAGCTGCAGTAAGAGCTTTTTCCAAGCGTTCAATAGCCAGAGGATATTCAGCTCTGATATAGATAAATCCCTCCTGGCATCCAACAGCATATCCACCAATTAGCATTCCTTCAATTATTGTATGGGGATCTCCTTCTAGGACACTGCGGTCCATGTATGCACCAGGGTCACCTTCATCGGCATTACATATAACGTATTTTTCTTCTCCAGGTTCTTTTCTGGTTAACTCCCATTTCAAACCGGTAGAGAATCCTGCACCTCCACGTCCTCTTAAACCTGAGTTCTTAACCTCACTTATAACTTTCTCTGGAGTCATGGTAAAAATAGCTTTCTCCATGGCCTTATATCCGCCGCGAAGAATATATTCATCTATACTTTCGGGATCCGCATATCCAACATTTCTCAATACTATTTTGAACTGCTTACTATGCTTGTCTTTTTCAGGGACAGGTATAAGTTTACTGTCATTTTCAAAAATGAATCTCTTAACTTTAGTCCCATTTACAATAGCTTCAAAAAGTTCACCTAAATCTTCCTGTTCAAAACCCTTATATATGTCGTCATCAGGCAGTATTCTTATTATAGGTGTGAATGAGGTCAGCCCTATGTATGGGCTTCTGATAATTTCAATCTCTTCACCTAGATCCCTTTGATTTACTTTTTTTACGAAATAGTTATAAACAGCCTTATTTTTAAAAGGTTCAGGCTCCCATATAAAAACAACTTTTTTACTCATAGCCAATTTCCCTTAATCTTTAAAAATATTATTGCCAATATCATTTGTCGGCATAAATATTACATAATTGTTTACAATACGTTTCTTAGCAACATGGTCATTTAAAATCCGAAGCGCAATTTTTTCATCTACATAACCGTAAAGAATATCAACCATGCCATCTACTTTGACTACAAGATTGGGTTCACTGAAGCACATCCCTAAACAACCTGTTTTTTTCAGTTGAATTCCATCCAGTCCTTTTTCTTCAAGTTCATGCTCGATCAACTTATATATCTTATCTCCACCTGCCGCAATACCGCATGTTCCCATGCTTATAATTATTTCGCCACTATGGTCTGATGTAAAATTCTTTCTGAATTCTGCAAGATCTCCCCTTTTCATCTTATTCATTGAAATCCTCCTTATATGTTTTACTGCCTAGTTGTATTCAGTCAAGATTTTCTTCATATCACCTTTTTTAAGGTTTCCGAAAGTTTTACCGTCAATCAGGACTACAGGAGCTAGTCCACAGCATCCGACACAGCGAACAATTTCAATTGAAAAATTACCGTCTTCAGTTACACAATTAACTCCAATTCCTAAAGCATCCTCAAGTTCCTGTATAATGTCATTACCGCCTTTAAGATAGCAGGCTGTCCCCATACATACAGACACCTGATGCTTGCCCGGTTTTTTAAGTTTAAAAATGTGGTAGAATGTAATTATGCCGTATATTTTAGCTAAAGGCAGGTTTATGATTCTTGATACTTCCATGGCTACGTCTCTTGGTATGTAACCATAAATCTCCTGCACTTTATGCAGAATCATTATTTCTTTACCTTTTTTACTTTTCCATTCTTCAATAAATTCAAGTAGACGGTTATCTATTTGAATACCCTGCTGGTTTTCCATTGTTACCTCCTTATTATAATAATTAACGTTATCTATTATATATATGAAAAAATATTAAATTAAAAAAAATAT
>CAZGAI010000080.1:0-11226 GCA_964523175.1 uncultured Victivallales bacterium
ACTTTTCTTTAAATTCTGTTAGTGGCCGTATTTCCCAGGCATGTAGGCCTTTGACTGAAGCATCAGTAAAGAATACATAGTCGAATTCATCAGAGAGATAGTTATGTGTTCTTAGATCATCATATCCACCAGCAACGGCTGAATAAATAACAACTTTTGCTTTGCCCCTCTTTTTTTTTTGCTCAAGATATTGACGGATACGAGGTCGTTTTAATAATTCTCTGATAGGGTGAAATTCAATTAAATGATAACGCGCCTTCCTTCTTAGTGAGGAAAAAGGTATCCAAATGGTCAAAAGGTTAGAAATTGGTTTATTCATTCTAAAATCTGCCTGAATTTATGAGTTTTAGAAGTTATTATAAAAATATTAATGATTATTTTTCGATCTCTTTAATATTAACGTCACTTCTATAGATTTCTCTTAATTTAAAATACTTTACCATATTAGCAAAGGATGTAGCATATGCAATTACGAAACCTTCTAAACCATCCAGGAATCCAAGCCGGAAAAAATACATATTAATAAAAGCAAACAAAGGGCCTAATATTATTTTGACTTTACCAGTCTTCTTTCTTTTAGCATAGTACATCCCTGCGCCTAAGCTTGAATATTTACTTACTCTGTTTATATAGTCCTGTATAGTTAGATATGTATGATGGTAAATTATTTCTTTTATCTTTTCTGCTTTGCCATCTGTAATAAAACCTTCGTGAACCGGTTTATCATCAAGTGTGACTAAGCCTCTTCTCCATAATCTTACTGCGTATTGATTACTCCAACCACCATGTTTGAGAAGTTTACCGAAACAAACGCAGCATCTATTAATTTTATACACTGAATATTGGTTTTGCCTGTTAATAATCAGCTTTATTTTTTCCGCTAGTTCATGAGAAATCACCTCGTCAGCATCAATAAGCAAAATCCAGTCGCCAGTACATTTGTCGATAACAGAATTTTTTTGAGGACCAAATCCTTTCCATTTT
This sequence comes from uncultured Victivallales bacterium, assembly GCA_964523175.1. Lineage (GTDB taxonomy): Bacteria > Verrucomicrobiota > Lentisphaeria > Victivallales > GWF2-38-69. The sequence goes on from CAZGAI010000080.1 coordinate 985, forward strand.
TCAGTGTAAACCTTTGCCCCAAATGATTTAGCAATATCTACTGTATTATCCTGGCTATAGCTGTCTACAATAACTATTTCATCTGCAATATCTGTAACTGCCTTTAAGGTTTTAGCAATAATTCTATCTTCATTATAAGTTATTATGCCTACAGATAGCTTCATATATGAAATCTCCAAGAAAATATTACTATTTGTTCGCTAGGGGAAGTTTTTCCAAACATCTTTTATCTTTGATGGTTTAAATAAAGCAATAAAAGGTCTTTTAAATCTGTTGCGGATAATGTTTTTTAGAGTAAGACATTTGTGTTTATTATCAACTGGGTATGGAGTGCCCCTGTGTAAAATTTCTCTTAAGAACGTAGATGATGTAATGTACCACTTGTACAAAAATTGAGAACTACCATCATTTTTTTTAATTCTGCCGGTAGATCGTGCTTCAAAATGAAATACTCTGCTTTTATTAATACCTTTAAACAGACGAACACCAGCCATCCATAGTTTTGCAGAGAAATCAGGGTCTGAATATAACCCTGGAGAGAAATCAATGCTATATCCTCCAACTAAATCCCATATATCGCGATGCACTATATTTGGTGGCCATGTACCGCCTTCCCAATCTTTATGCTTATGGGTCTGATAATCTTTCAGCAATCGTTTTTCATCAAAATCTTCGATGGATTGACCATAATTTGCAGAAGAAATCACACTTTTGCAGAAAAAAGGACGTGGTTGTATCATTGTTGAAGAAAAATAAAATTTATTATCAGGAAGGGATTTTATTTCTTTCCACAGCTCTAAATCCCAATCAGGACATACATACATGTCGTCATTCATGTACACTATATACTCTGTCTCAACAAGAGACCTCATTCCATTTAATGACCAGCATATACCGATATTTTTTTCACTATGAGTAACAAAGACATTTTCATTGGCCAGCCATTCCAGAGTGCCGTCTGAACCATCATTTACGTGTACAATAATTTGATGCTGGAAGTGGGAATTTTTCCTGATACTTTTAATACATAGCTTAAAATATTCAAGATTATTCCATGTCGGAATTAAAATTGAGAATTTATTTTCGCTCATTATTTTTGGTTTATTTATAACTCTGTACATAGCGTTTCTACAATAATTAGATAGTTTTATGCTTTAATAATATTATTTACAAAATAAAAGCTGCATTATTTGAGATGATATTTTTCAGTCCATCAGCTTTCACAAAAAAACTGCAATGGATCTAATAAAAGTGACTTTATAATCTAATTTCTCTACTTAATTAATATAATGACAATTTAGAAGATTCAAAACATTTATAGTTTAAAATAGAGGAATTTGTATTTTAACTTTCAAATATACAAGAAAGTTGTATTCTTTAGCTGAAATAAACATATTCGAAGAATTATTTTTTTAAATAATAAGTAAAAAGCCTATTAATATCATTTAAGAATCTATATATCTCCCTGCGGAGTTTAGTTCTTAGGGAAAGGTTTTTATATCCGGGCATTCCTTTCAAACCTGGTATTCCTTTAACTTCTGATACCGGCGAATATGTTTTAACAGGAAAAGGAATTAATGAATATGTCCTTACTCCGTGTATCCAAAAACTATCCATATAATCATCGACAGGAAGTCTCCAGTATCGAGAATGACTAATAAGCTTTTTAGCAGCAGTGGGTGTAATCCAGTAGGCACATGCACCGCTAGGTCCTTTTGAATATTCAACTATTTCTTTTCCAATATACTTTCCTATTTTTCTATAAATTTTCCTTTTGCGCCGAAACGTTCCATATAGGCGAAGGAAAATTAATTCAGGAGGGTGATTTGAAAGAGATTCTACTGCTTCTATAAAATCGTCCTCCCAAATAATATCATCTTCTAAAACAATACGTGGTTTATTTGTTTGAATTACTAGCTTCCATATTTTATAATGGCTGGCAAAACTACCGATCTCACCTTTCGTTAAAGCTTTACCGCGCCATGCAGTCTTTGATACATGCTTAGCATAATTAAATATTATATCTGATCTCCCATCAACTGCATTAAACCATTGGAATTTAATTTTAGAATCAGATAGTCTTTTAGCTATTAATCTTCTTCTGTCAAGACTTCTTTTAAGACTGATAACAATTGCATTTGTATTTTTATTGACTATTGACTGATTATTCATTTACATTTTTTGCTTCGTAACGAAATTTAAATATTGAATTTATTATTATCTAGTTCTAGGTAATAAGGTCTTTTAATGTTGCTCCTTCATCTGTAGCCTGAGAAATTCTTTTCAAAAAATCTAATTTTAAATTGAATTTTTCACTATAGGCTGCTCCGCAAAGATGAATCCATTTATTGTCAATTAATGAAACTGTCTGATGTTCATCCTCCTTCGGCTCTTCAATATCAATATCTTCACAGTTGGCAAAACATAGTTTTGATGGATCAAAGTTTCTATATAAGCATTTCCAGTTACGTCCACCTGTGTCCAGTTTGCGGGTGACATCATTGTTAAAATTTAATGGTAATTGACTGACAGCCGAAAAGTTATAAATTGAGTATCCGGCCCAGATTGACCACCCATATGGTTTGGAATTGAAAACACCATAAAATGCCTGTTTCCCTAATATTTGGTTAAAATTTATCTTTTCTAATGGAATAAGGTCATGATCAATAAAACCAAAAACATGTGGCTTAATCTTGCGGATAACGTTATAGTATACCCAGGTCAATGCAATGCCATGTGAACGACAGGGGTGATGTTCTGGGTTATGAGGTAACGACAGATAGTGAATATTACGCTCCTTGCAAAGTCCTTCAATAAGCAGTCTAATATTTTTTTGACTTGAGTTATCAAAAACTAGCCAGGTTGTATTGTGTACATGTTGAGCAGCCATTCTAGTTAACCAATCTATAGTCCATGGCTGGTTAAAAGCGACGATGGCGGCAATAGTCTTACCTTTCAGTGAGGCTGTGTCTTTAAGAAACTGTTTTAAAGTTTCCGGACGCTTAGTTCGATATATATTTTGAATTATATCATTGCGTACTTGTTTGAAAGAATGTATTAGCGGATCACCACAAAACCATTCTTTTATAGAATATTGACTTAAATTACGCATTATTTTTCTTTTTAGATAGCTGCTGCAAATGCCATAGTTTAGCATATTTGAGCTGAACAAATACCATAGCTTTCTGGGCTATCAATAAACCAAAGGCACCATCTAAAAATCCTTTTTTAATAAAATAATATTTTATAAATGTAGAAAAAGGGCGAAACAGGAGGTTAAGAAAGCCTGTCCGCCTTCCTTTGTCAAATAATTCCTGTGCCATCACATTAATCCGCTGTTCATAGCGTATGCCTTCAAAATAATCTGAAAAGTCATCACTCATTCTATTATGAACTAAATGGCCTTTTAATGTGAGTCGCGAACCCTCAGTTGGTTTACGTTCATCGTGGACAGAACGTTGAGGCCAGTAAACGCGGTTACGGTCAATAAGGCGGTTTTGACGATCAGGACCCCATGCGCGAACATGTCTGCCAAGAAGAAAATTGCGCCGAGGCATTATCATAACCGGGTGATTTTGGAAAGCTTTTTCTGGTAGATTTGCTATTTCATCTGAAAGGCTGGAAGCAATCTCTTCGTCGGCATCTAAAATAAAAACCCAGTCATTTTTTGCTCCCTCAGTCATATTTTTTTTACTTGTAGAATAATCAATCCAATCATGAAAATCAACGCGATCCGCATATTTTTTGGCTATGTCAACAGTTCTGTCTGTTGAACCTGAATCATAAACAAGAAGCTCATCACACCAGGTACAAGATTTTGCTGACTTTAGGGCATATTCTATTTTTGATTCTTCATTACAACATGCAATGCAAATTGATATTTTTGGAGGCATAATTTTATCCCCAAGTAGTTTTATGTATTTGTAAATTATTAGTGTATATTAATTCATTTTAATATATATTCCACTCTGCAAACAACATAAATCATCCTAAATAATGTTATTGCATCTACTTAAATCTATTATTTAACTTGGTTATTAATGCTTTTAAAAGAGAGATTCTGCCTGAAGGTTTATGTCCTACACTTTTTCAGTCATATTTGTCAATGAACTCTAATGATTTTCAGTTATAATGCCCTAAAGATTCTATTTTTTTATGTTAATTCACCAGATTAGTCTTCAAGGTCTGGTAATAATCATTTTTGAATGCTATTAAATAATCCTGAAAAAATTTACATAATTTTTTTGGCTTATACTAGCTAACTCTTTATATAATAAAAAGTTAATATAAAATTCTTCCCAATAATAGTTTGTTTGGAGAAATAGCCGGTTATTCAATATCAAAAGATAATATTATAATTCCAAAATACAGAGTAAGTGAACATTACTCCTAAAGAGTTTATTGGGTATGATTTTATAAAAAAAAGTAAATTGCATTTATGGCTAGAAAATCATATCATGATATTTCACAGGTCATCAATATATTAAAAACAAGGGGATTAGATCGTGAATATAATTTTATTCCTATTGATAACTGTTCTGAAGAGGATGTAGCTAAAATTTTAAGTGAATCATTGATGTTTTTATGTTTTGGTACTTTTGAAGGTTTTCAGCTGCCGCCAGCAGAAGCTATGGCATGCGGTTGTATTGTTATTGGTTACCATGGACAAGGATCTAAAGAATTCCTTAAAAAAGACATATCTTTTCCTGTCGAAACAGGTAATATTTTATCATTTGTGAAAACAATTGAAGCTATGAAAAGGAATATAGTCAGCTAAAAATTATTTGGGATAGTATCTATAATAACTAATTTTCTTTACAAAAATGAAATAACCATGAACCAGTCCGATGAAAATATTTTTTTTACTTCAGCATAAAAATCTTCCCAGTTCGAGAGTTAGAGTGATAAACTTAATTCCTGAGCTTAATAAATATGATATAAAAGCAGAGTATAGATATGTACCCAAAGGGATAGCGGAATCTTTAAAAGTTTTGTTTGAATGCCGTCAATATGATATTGTGTTCATACAAAAAAAACTGTTTTCTCCTCTGTATCTTCTACTCTTGCGTTTTTTTTCTAAAAAGATAATTTTTGATTTGGATGATGCTATTTTCCTGAAAGATGTTTCAGATAAAGAAAGGGATTTTAGCAATCCCAAGGCCTGGAGAAGCTGGACTAAGCTTATCAAATTTAATCTTATGTGCAAGTTATCTGACTTTGTAATAGCTGGAAATACCTATTTAAAAAATGAAGCGATGAAGTATACTAATAAAGTTGCTGTTATACCTTCATCTGTTCCTTTCAACTCTTCAATACCAAGTCGCCTAAACTATAAAGACAAAGCTATTCCTGTGATAGGCTGGATAGGAACTGCCGGTAACCATTGCCACCTTAAATTGTTTGAAGATTCATTACAAAAAATAGCTAAAAACTACACCTTCAAGCTGAGAATTGTATCGGACAGACCATATTTTATTAAAGGAGTGAATTGTGAATTTCATCAATGGAAGCTGAAAACACAGGAACTTGATATTGAAGAGTTTGATATTGGTATAATGCCTTTATTTGATACTCCATGGAGTAGGGGGAAATGTTCATATAAGTTATTACAATATATGGCTGCAGGTGTTCCATTTATTACATCAGCTGTAGGAATGAACATTGATATTGCTCATGACAATAGCGTTGGATATGCTGTTATAAACAAAAAAGACCTCGAAGAAAAAATGATTTTTTTATTACTAAATGAAGATCAAAGGATATCGATGGGTAGAATAGGTTCAGAGATTATTGAAGAAAAATATTCAATACAGACAGTATGTCAATCTTTGATTAAAATTTTCTATAAGGTAGTTTAAACGTACTGGAATTTGTTTACGGAATCATGCTTATAGTATACTGCAAAGTTCTATTCATTGCTTAGTAAAAATATTAGAGCAAAAATAATTAAATAAAAAATATTATTTTACATTATATAAATTGTTTTTAAAAAAAAAAGTATTATTTTTTAAGTTCTCTATAGTAAACTAATTTTAAATTGAATTTACTTTTAACATTATGAATTAAAGCAACTAAATGAAAATCGCAATTATTAAGAAAGATTTTTTGGGCATAGGAGGTGGAGGAGCAGAAAATTATGCTCAGAATATTTGTTCTGCTCTAATCAACAGAGGGCATGAGCTTTATATCCTTTCTGAACAGTTTGATGCGGAAGAACGTGAAAACTTAATTCATATACCTGTCCCAAAAAACAAAGGGTTTTCTACAAGCGGGACAATGAGCTTTCACAAAAAGGTGCAAAAAGTATTATTAACAGCAAAAAAGAAATATCAGTTCAGTATTGTCTATGCCCTTTCAAGGACCTATCCTGTTGATATTTTTCGAGTAACAGAACAAGTTCATATTGAGTGGATGCAGATTGGATATTCACGTTTACAATTTCTAAATTTAAGACATAGAGGTATTCTTAAACTTGAAAAAAAAACTTGCTGTTCTTCAAATACAAAGATAATAATTACGAATTCATTGATGGCAAAAAAACAAGTAATTGCTAATTACTCTTTTCCTGGAGACGGTATCAATATTATCAGAAACGGAATAGACAGGAAAAAATATTTTACGGTTTCTAATGAATTTGAGAAAAAAATGATTAGGGAAAGATATTCGCTAAAAAAAGATTTGACTTCAAAATTCATCTTATTATTTGTAGCAACTAATTATAAAATCAAAGGTCTAAAATACGCAATTGAAACATTGTCAACGCTAGATCAGAAAATTAAAGATAATAGTTTATTGATCGTTATCGGGGAAGACAATCCAAGTCCCTACATTAAGCTTGCAAAGTTTTATGGTGTAGAAAATAATATTATATTTTTTGGTCAGAAAGATGATCTTAGAGATTTTTATGTCGCTTCTGACTTATTGTTTTTTCCTAGTTTAGGCGAACCTTTTGCAAATATTTGTCTAGAAGCTTTTGCCTGTGGACTTCCTGTTCTGACAACCGCTCTAAACGGATCTTCTGAAATTGTGGGCAATGGAACTAATGGTTATGTTGTTCCTACTCCATTCGATACTGGAAAAATGGCATCACTAATAACTGAATATTATAATTTAAAACCTTCTGATAAGACTGCGTTTTCAATATCTGCGCATAATACTTCTATGTCTTATTCCTGGAAAAAACATGTTGACCAACTTGAAGATTTGTTTGGTGGGCTACAAACAGAACCTACTGATTAGTTTATTATTAGCTCAATTCCTTCAAGCTTTACTCAACGCCAAAGCACTTTTCTATCGTTTGCCATTCGATTACAATGAGAAATAATATAATACTAGACACAGAGAAATAATTTATTATATTATTTTTAGAACAATTTACTATTGTTAATGCTGAATTTGTGTCTATTTTAATGTATTGTAAATTTGTGATTGTTTAACAATATGCAAGAGGGGGTGCGACAATGAAAGTACAATTATTAGACGTTAAAGCTCAATATGATGAAAATAACCTGCGTGACGGAGTAATACCATTAATAGATGAAATTTGCAGTTCTCAGGGATTTGTCGGAGGAAAACGAATTGAAGATTTTGAATCAGCTATAGCAGAGTATAGTAACTGTAAGTATGCTTGTGGTGTCTCTTCTGGTTCTGATGCACTTATAATATCTTTGATGGTTGACGGTATCGGTGCCGGAGATGAGGTTATTACCACGCCTTTTACCTTCTTTGCGACAGTCGGTGCTATATGGCGTGTGGGAGCAAAACCTGTTTTTGTTGATGTCGACCCTGATGATTTTAATATTGATCCTAAATTGATAGAAGAAAAAATAACTCCCAAGACTAAGGCTATTATGCCTGTTCACCTTTATGGACAGATGGCTAAAATGGATGAGATAATGAAAATAGCTAAGAAGCATAATCTCACTGTGATTGAAGATGGCGCACAGGCTATAGGTTCTGAGTATCTTGGGAAAAGAGCTGGAAGTTATGGTGATTATGGATGTTTTTCTTTTTATCCAAGTAAAAACCTTGGAGCTTTCGGAGATGCAGGTATTGTAACGACTAACAGTGAAGAGAAATATGAAATGCTGAAAATGTTTCGAAATCACGGAGCAGACCCAAAAACAAGATATACACACAAATATGTTGGTGGAAATTTCCGTTTAGATGCTCTTCAGGCTGCTGTGCTACATATGAAATTGAAGCATTTGGATGGCTGGAGTGCTGCCAGACAGAACAATGCTAAAAAATATGCAGAGCTCATCGGCAAATCAAAAGTGGCTGACAAATTAACATTACCAGTAAATATACCTAATGCTACAAGGCATATTTACAACCAATACTGTATCCTCGTCAAAAACGGAAAGAGAAACTATCTGCAGAGTGAATTGGGGAAAGCCGGAGTCGGTGCTGCTATTTATTATCCATTGTCATTACACTTACAGGAATGTTTTTCTTCTCTTGGTCACAAAGAGGGTGATTTTCCAGTAAGTGAAAAAACATCTACAGAAATTCTGGCGCTTCCAATATACCCTGAATTACCTGCTGAACAGCTCAAATATGTGGTTGACGCAATAGAGAAAATTTTGGGTTGAGGTGTTTTAATGTTGGATGTTAAAAAATCTACCCCTTGAGGGGTTGTAAAATTTGTTTTTTTGTAAAAGAGTCATCTCGGTTCTTAAGTTTTGGCAAGCGGCGAGACGCCATTTTTACTAATTTGCACCAAATACGGACTTTTCATGCAACCCTATAAAACGGAAGCGGATTGAGCACTTAGCTGGTTTTTCTACTAGATAGTTTTATATGAAGAGATGTGGATAGCGGAGACACACATTGCATGTGTGTCTGAAACAGAGTCTTTCATGAACAAAATTTTGGACGCAAACATTTTGTTTTAGATCCACATAGGATAAGTTAGCTTAAGAGAGAATAGAGCCTTTTAGACCAGAGGATTTAAGTTTTCAATCTACTGTCTATAAAATATTAAAAGACATTAAGTATATTGCGTACTTCAAAAAATAATAAAGAAAGTTAATATAGGTGCTTCAACTTTATGAGAACAGAAAACTTTAAAAAGCAGTCTTATCGTAGGTTACTTAAGTATGTAAAACCATATAAAACAATGCTGATTATTGGTATTGTGGCAGGAGTATTGACAGGAGGATTTTTCGGAGCGAGTTTTTTTTGGCTAAAGGGACTTATTCAGCCATTTGAAAAAACGCCGACTCAGTTACAGTCTCAATCTATGATTGCTATGCCTGAAAGTAAGTCAGATAAAGCACCAAAACAACAGAATATACAGAAAAAGAAAAGTGATACAAGCGGCATGGGGGGACAGATGGACTCCATTGTTAATATTGCAGGTAGTGTTGGGATTAACCTTGAAAATGATAAGGGGCAGATGACTCTCGTTGGGTTACTTCTCTTTGTCGGTAGTTTTATTTTAGTTTGGTTTTTAAAGAATTTTGCAACATATATTAATAATTACTGTATGCAGTGGGTGGGAACCCGTGTTGTTGCTGATATGCGTAACCTTATTTTTAAACGTCTGCTTAACCAATCGTTAGTTTTTTATGGAAAAGCTGACGTTGGGCAATTAATAAGTCGATGTATTCAGGATACTGGTCAAATTCAGGCAGGAGTGTCAAGCAGTATTGCAGATTTAACGAGCTGTCCTTTTCAGATTGCAGGATGTGTTGGGTTCATAATTTATGTCAGTATAACCAATAATAACTTTGTTCTGCTTGGAACGATGATCGCTGCAGGATTTTTAATTCTTATTCCCCTTATTGTGATAGGGAAAAAAGTTCGTGGGGTTTTTACTACTTCCAATCAGAGAATTGCAGAGGTTATATCACGAATGCATGAGGTTTTTTCCGGTATAATATTAGTAAAAGCATATTATACTGAAAAAAAGGAATATAATAATTTCAGCAATGTTAATCAAACTTTTTTCAGTTCTCTTATCAGGGCAATGAAAGCTTCACTTTTGATGAGTCCGTTAACTGAATTTATGGGTGTAGCAGCTATTGCCTGTTTTTTTGTATATGCATTTACTTCTAATATCCTGTTGAGTGATATTATAATTTTAATTGTTCCAGCTTTGCTTGCATATCAGCCGTTGAAGCAGTTGTCCAGGGTTAATAATACTATTAACCAATGCATGGCGGCGGCGGATAGATACTTTGATGTGATAGATACTGATACCAGCCTTAAGGAAATTGACAATCCAAAGCCGATTGC
>CAZGAI010000081.1:0-3188 GCA_964523175.1 uncultured Victivallales bacterium
ATAATTAAGAGAGTCAACAAATTATGAATAAAAGAGGAAGAGAACTGTTTGTTTGTACCGGAAGCGCTCACAGAGAGCTTGCTAAAAGTATTACTGATTTTCTAGGTATTTCTTTAGGAAATGTAAAAATTGAGCATTTTCCTGATGGAGAAATATTTGCCCAGTTTCTTCAGAATATTCGTGGAAATGATGTCTTTATTATTCAACCGACCTGCTATCCTACCAATGAAAATTTGATGGAGCTTTTAATTATGCTTGATGCAGCAAAACGTGCATCAGCTTCAAGAATTACTGCTGTTATTCCATATTACGGATATGCCAGGCAGGATAGGAAAGATCGCCCGCGTGTACCAATTACAGCAAAACTTGTTGCCGATCTTTTAACTGCAGCAGGAGCTAGCAGAGTACTTGCAATGGATCTGCACGCATCTCAAATTGTTGGTTTTTTTGATATCCCTGTTGACCATTTATATGGAGCACCTGTCCTTATTCCTTATCTTAAGGAAAAAATGGGCCCGAATTCAGTGGTGGTAGCACCCGATTCAGGGAGTGTTAAAATGGCGCATCGGTACAGCGATGAATTAAATGCCGGTCTCGCAGTTGTCGCCAAACGTAGAACAGATGCGATTTCAGTAGAGTCATCCCACCTTGTTGGTGATGTTAAGGGAAGAGTATGTCTTATGACAGACGATTTGTCTTCCACGGCTGGTACACTTATTGCTGCTGAACGACTTCTAAAAAAAGAAGGTGCAAAGAAGGTAATTGCAGCAATTTCTCATTGCCTGTTAAGTGATGTCGGCATTAAACGTGTCGAAGAAAGCGGAATAGATGAAATAGTAACAACTGATTCTGTTCCGATAAGCAACATTAAGAGTGATAAAATCAAAGTTTTAAGCATTGCCCCAATTATGGGAGAAGCGATTAGTCGTATTCATGCAGGCGGTTCTTTGTCAACTCTTTTTATTTAATACTGTGCCTAGTTAATAATAGTTGTACAGTAAATATTTATTAATAATATTAAGGATTTTAGAAAAATGACAGTTATTGAAAATGTTATTAAAGCTACCAGCAGAGTAGCGACAGGTTCATCTGCTTCCCGCAGGTTAAGAAACAAAGAAGGTAATATTCCAGGCATTGTGTACAGTCTTGGAAAAGAAAATTTAAAGATTATTATAGATGCCAAAGAGTGGATTGCTTTTGCAAAAAAGGATATCCAGGTAATAAAGCTTCAAATTGACAAAAAGACCCCACTGAATGCACTACTTAAGGATGTTCAGTTTAATGTCCTGGCTAATAAGACTTTACATATAGATTTACAGGAAATTGATATGAAAGAAGAGATTACTGCATCAATACCTGTATATCCGCTTGGGACCGCAGTAGGGACTTCTCAGGGAGGAATCCTTACTCAGGTAGAACACGAAATAGAAGTATCATGCCTTCCTAACGATTTACCTGAATCAATCGAAGTTGATATAACTAATTTGGAAATGGATGGCACTATTCTTGTTAAGGAATTAATTGTACCTGACAACGTAAAAATTATCACCGATTCTGAAATGGTTGTTTTACTTGTTGCTCCACCAAGAGTACAGGAAGAAGAAACTGGTGCAGATGCCGAAACTGATGCCGAAACTGACGCTGATGCCGAAGTTCAGGAAAGCAAAGAATAAGTTAATATTACTATTTCATTAAAAACATGTTGAAAGAATCAGCCGAAATCAGACTCCGAGCTGTTATTGGATTAGGAAATCCGGGTAAACATTATGCTGACACAAAACATAATGCCGGATTTTCTGTTTTAGACAGTTTATTGGAGATGTTATTTAAAAAAAATGAATACAAGCAGGGTTTTAACGGATTATATTTTAAAGCTCGTATTGGAGGACATTTAATTTTTTTATTAAAGCCTCTGACTTTTATGAATTTAAGTGGTAATTCAGTATTTACATTATGCAGGAAAGAAAAAATTAATCCTGAGGAAATAATGGTCGTCTATGATGATATGGATATTCCTCTCGGTAAAATTCGAATTCGCAGACATGGTGGAAGCGCGGGACATAACGGTGTTGAATCTATTATTACCCGGCTTAATTCAAACAAATTCGCCCGTTTGCGTATTGGAATTGGCAGAGGACCATCTACCAACACGGTAGATCATGTTTTATCAGAGTTTAGTTTAAATGAAAAAGAAATTTTTAATAAAGTAATAGGTTTATCTGTTGCCGCAATTCGATTATCTCTCCACAGAGGTATCCAGAAGGCAATGAATGAATATAACAGTCAAATAATTGACAATATAGAAAAAACAACTAATTAAAACAGAAATCAAGGAGTTAAGAACTTGAAAACGTATGAAACCGTAATAATCCTGGACGATCGTAGAATCCAGGACGAAGGAAAAGCTTTTGTAGAGGAATTCTCAACAAAAATTTCCAGGGCCGGCGGAGAGATTGTAAAAGTAACTTCACTTGGCCGTAAACAGTTCGCTCGTCAAATGAAAAAACGTAAAACCGGATTATATTGGGACTTTTACATTAATTTGGATGAAAAAGAAGCAAAAAAACTTCCAGATTATTATAGTCTTGACGAAAGAGTACTTCGTCTGCAAAATTTTATCTATGATAGGCCAAATGCCCCTGCACCCAAAGCAGTACCTGAGAAGGAAGAGCAGCCTATATTAGCGAAAAACGAAGAAACTGAGTAACATAGTTAATATTTTCGTGGTTAACGCGTAGTTATTTATATATTAGAAAGGATGTAAGTTATGGCATCTTTCAATAAAGTTATTTTGATGGGAAACCTTACCAGAGACCCGGAATTAAGATACACACCGAGCGGGCAGGCCGTTTGCGATATCGGAATTGCAATAAACCGTAGATATTCTGCAAATGGACAGGATAGGGAAGAAGTTTGTTTTGTTGATATTGTTGTATGGGCCAAGCAGGCTGAAAACTGTGGTAAATATTTAAAGAAAGGCTCATCCGCATTGTTTGAAGGGCGTCTTCAATTTGATGCGTGGGAAGACAAAGAGGGAAAAAAGAGAAGCAAATTACGCGTACTCGCTGAGCGTGTACAATTTCTCAGCCCCAAAAGCGATGATTCCAGACAGTCAAATAATTCAGAAGGCTATGGTAACAGCAACTACCCACAAAACAGGCCTCAACAGCACGCATATTCGGGCAACC
>CAZGAI010000081.1:3288-11219 GCA_964523175.1 uncultured Victivallales bacterium
AGGGCAACCAGGGCAACCAGGGCAACCAGGGCAACCAGGGCAACCAGGGCAACCAGGGCAACCAAAATAGCGAAACTAGATATTCAGGTAATAATTCTGGCCAGCATTTTCAGCAAAACCAGCCGGTAAACCGAAGTGAACCAATCCCACCGCCACCACCACCGCCAAAAGTTTTCGATAACGAAGAGCCGGAAGACGATATACCGTTTTAGCTCTGTTAAAAAATTTTACTAATAAAAAATATTATTTGGAGATTACATATAATGGAAAAAAGAACAAGAAGAAGAAACAACAGGGATAGAAGGCCCAAAATATGCCGTTTTTGTGAAAATAGAGTAAATTATATAGATTTTCTTGATTCTGATCTTCTAAGAAGATTTCAAACAGAAAATGGAAGGATTATTCCAAAACGAGTAACAGGCACATGCCAGGACCACCAGAAAATGCTAAGCAAGGCAATTAAAAGAGCGAGAGTTCTTGGGTTAGTAATGTAAGCTGCTGTTTTGCTGAAACCTTTTAATTTTTAATAATTAGAGTTTGAAAGAAAGTTTCAGTCAAGATTTTATTATAAAGCTTCATACTATAAGGATAGGCTTGCCTATACTTTGATTTATTTGAATTAATTCAAATCTTAAAGGTAACAAAATGAATGAAAAATTAATATTACTAGAAGACATAAACGGCTTGGGTAAAGCCGGTGATACTGTTTCTGTTACAGCAGGTTATGCCAGAAACTATTTACTACCTAAAAAACTTGCACTCAAAGCGTCAAAAGGAGCAATTAGACAATTCGAAGCTCTTAAAGAAAAAATAGAAGAAAAACGCTTAGCAGAAATTGAAAAAATGCAGGTTTTGGCCTCAAAAATCGCTGAACTTGAAATTACAATTTCCATGAATGTTGGGGAAGATGATAAACTTTATGGTTCTGTAACTTCACATACTATTGCAGAGGAAATTAAAAAACTTGGTGTTGAAATCGATCATCATAAATTAGTTTTGGATGCTCCAATCAAAGAGCTTGGTGCTTTCGATATTGACATTAAACTGCACCCTGAAGTTGTAGCAAAAACCCGTGTATGGGTTGTCAGAGCCTAATAACACATGGTAAAAGAATCTGACAATAAGTACTCAAGAGAAAATTCACGGAACAGCGCTGTTGTTGTGCCATTCCGTGAAGATCATTCCCCTCCTCACGATTTGAACATTGAAAAAGCCATTCTTGGGGCAATGCTTCTTGATGAAGAGGCTAGAAACATTGCAATAGAAAAACTCTCCTCGCCTGACTCATTTTACTATCCCGCACATCAGCGGATATTCAAAGCACTTTTGAGACTTTACGAACATGGAGAAAAGGCAATAGATATCTTTTCTGTTACTAATATTCTTACCTCAGAAGGAATTATTAGTAACATAGGTGGAGAGGAATATTTACTTGATCTACAAAATACTATTGCCACCACTGCAAATATCGAAACATGGTGCGAAATTATCAGCAATCTTTCTGCGCTGAGAAAGATGATTTCTGTGTGTACTGCTACAATAGAGCGATGCTATGAAGCTGATACTGATAATATCTCAGGAATGCTTGGGGAAATTGAAAGTTCCATTTTTGAAGTAAGAGATGTCAATAAACCAATCGGCTCAGCAAAACTTTCAGAATTTATTATTGATGCTGTTAAACACCTGGAAGACCTGCATGCTCAGAAAGCAGGTGCGACAGGGATTCTTTCCGGAATAACTAACCTTGATAAAATCATAGTTGGACTGAGAAATGCAGAAATGATTGTTGTCGCTGCGAGACCTTCTATAGGAAAAACATCCTTTGCACTTAATATAGCATCAAACATAGCGATACATAATAAAAAGTCCATTGCCTTTTTCAGCCTTGAAATGTCATCAGAACAATTAACCCGACGATTATTATGCGGTCTTGCTGAAGTGTCAGAAAAGGATTTTTATGAAAAAAGGTTTGATGAAGCTGAATTCAGCAAAAAATGGAGTAAAGTCACTTCAGCAGCTACTGACCTAAAAAATGCTGAAATATACATAGACCCTACTCCCGGCTTAAGTATCAATGAACTAAGAGCTAAAGCTTTACGATTAAAGCATAAACATGATATTGATATTGTCATTATTGACTACTTACAGCTCATGAAAGCTGATGTGGGCAGAAATGACAATCGTCAGAATGAAGTTGCTAAAATTTCTGTTGGAATAAAGTCTCTTGCAAAAGAGTTAAATGTTCCAGTTGTTGTGTTAGCCCAGCTTAACAGGCAGGCAGAGCAGCAGGACAGGCCAAAATTGAGTCATTTGAGAGAATCAGGAGCGATAGAACAGGATGCTGATATTGTAATGTTTTTGCACCGAGAGAGAGATCCTCAAAAAGATACCTCTGTAGAATCAATAGAAGCTGAACTTATAATTGAAAAAAACCGTAATGGTGAAACAGGTATTGCTAAGCTACTTTTTTTCCCAAAAATAATGACATTTAGAAGTCAATCACGCTATGGTGATGAACAATATTAGATATACTTAGATATTTCTGTATTTTATTGATTATTGTATCTGTACAATATGATATTTTTTTACTTTTTTAAATAAAAAAATATCGTTATTATTATAAATTAAACTATAGTTTATTTATCCTATTTATTTTTTAATTCTGCAACCTCAATTCAATTTTTATATATTGAAATCCTGTGGAGAAATATTTTAAAGAATGTATTTTTTTAAAAATAATATAAAGCCTTTAACTTTTTTTACCCTATTTATTAGTTTTATCACGCTTAACGCTGCAGAAATTGATAAAATTAGCTTTAACCAATCAGGCCCGATTAAAAGATCGGAAGAATATTTATCATTGAACCTTTCGCTTCAGCCAGGTAATAAGTTTTCCCAGAATAAATTAAATGAAGACATTAAAAGACTTAAAGAAACAGGATATTTTACAGATGTTGCAGCAGTTGTTACACGACCTTCAAAAGACACAGTTGATATTCAGTTTAACCTGACCAGTACCTCCAGAATAGCAGATGTAGTCATAGAAGGTAATCATAAATTTTCTAAAAAAGAATTGTTGGACCATATCCCTCTTCACCCGGGTGAATCCTTAAATGAAAAGCGCCTCAAACGAAGTATTACTAATATAAAAAATCTATATATTGATAGTGGATATTATGATGTCAAAGTACATCCCCGAACACAAGTCTCAGCTAACGGGGATGTAACTGTTATATTTCGTATATCTGAAAATCTCAAATTAAAAGTAAACAGTGTTACGTTTACAGGGAATAAAGTTTTTACCAGCAGTGAACTAAAAACTGTAATACAAACACATTATTCTTACTATAACTGGCTTGCTGCTATAGATTTCACAGGTTTAGTAGACAAATATTTTAATATGGGCCTATATAGTAAGTCTGATATAGATAATGATAAAATAAGATTAAGAAATCTTTATTGGACAAAAGGATATCTTGACTTTTCAGTAAAAGTAAAAACCAGAGGCCTGAAAGATGATCTCGAATTTTTAGATGTCTATTTTGAAATAAGTGAAGGTAAGCCATATAAAATAGGGATAGTAACTATTGATGGTAATACCGCATTTAAAACAAAAGATTTATATAATTTGCTCATTATCAAACCCGGTCAAATTTATAATTATCAAAAAGAACTGGAGTCAGTTAGGAGAATTACATACAAATATGACCGCTTAGGTTATTGCGATTTTAAATGCGTTCCTAGAATTGACGCGGATTACGAAAACCACGTTGTTGATATTCTTTTTGACATTAATGAAGGCCGCATTTATACTGTAAGAAATATAAATATTTCAGGAAACCGTATAACAAAAGATTATGTTATACGCAGGGAACTGCCAGTACAACCCGGACAACCCGTTGATAATGTACTGATTGATGCCGGAAAATCACGCTTAATGGCTATGAACTATTTTAAAGATGTTGAAGTATATTCAACTGCATCCGGAGTTCCCGGAGAAAAGAATATTGACTATAAAGTTAAAGAAAAAGGTACGGCACATATTTCTATCGGTGCAGGATGGTCTTCCAGTGACAGTTTAGTTGGTAGACTGGCTCTTTCTGAATCTAACTTTGATATTACGGACCCTTATTCGTGGTTCAGGGGTGGTGGACAACGAGTAGACATATTGATCCAATATGGTATTGAGAGAAGTGATATGTCCGTATCGTTTACAGAACCCTGGCTTTTTGGTATACCTTTAAGGCTAGACACAACAGCATTTTGGCATGAGCGTGCATACCAGTTTTGGACAGAGATGCACTTAGGTTTTGATGTACAGCTTACTAAGCCCATTGGTGAATTCAATACAATCACTTTAGGCTACACCCTGGATTTTGTTAGGGTACAGAATATGGATAGTGGTTATTCAAATGCCTTTAGATACGCAGAAGAAGGAAATACCAGGGTTGGAGGATTTAATCTTTCTGTTGAACGAGATACCAGAGACAGCCTGCAAATACCGACTTCCGGATACTTTTTATCACTTGGCGCAGAAGTAAGCTCAGAAATATTTGGAGGTAGTTCTAATTATTATAAACTCGATTTTGCAGCAAGCGGTTATTGGAACTTTTTTGATAAGTTCTTAGTCCTTCACCTTGGAGCAAAGTATGGCTTCATGGGAGCAATTACTGGAAATGATGCTGTCCCAATTTATAAAAGATATTTTTTGGGTGGACAAAACTCTATCCGCGGGTTTCAGTATAGAAGAGTGTCACCCCTAAACAATAGCGGCAATGGCCCCAATGGCAATTTGCCCCTTGGAGGACAATCCATGTTTATGACTACGGCTGAGATAACTCATCCAATATATAAATGGATAAGAGGAGCTGCATTTGTAGATGTAGGTAATTCATGGGAAAATACTTTTGGATTTAATTTTAACTGGAATGTTGGTGTAGGTTATGGATTAAGAATTTTGGTTCCTTCAATAAGCAGTACCCCGGTCAGACTTGATTTAGGTATACCTATTGCTAGAAGTAGCGGAACCTATAGCACAAGCCCTCAATTTTATTTTGATGTAGGATTTAACTGGTAATGAAAACTCTAAATTTATATGTTACAAAAGGTCTGCTTACTATTTTTGCTGCAACTATGATCATCTTAACATTTGCTATGATTGGTGGTAATATTATGCAGGTTCTTACATATCTTGTAAGAGGTATACCAATAGGTCAGTTTGTGCTGGCTATCCTATATTTTTTCCCCATGATTCTTTCTTTTACAGTTCCATCTTCAATTTTGGTTGCAGTTTTGCTTCTTTTTGGAAAAATGTCTTCAAATAATGAGATCACTGCAATGCGTGCGAGTGGAATATCAATATTTCAGATAATATCTCCTCTTGTTATATTAACACTTTTTTTAACAGTAATTTGCCTCTATCTTCAGGTTGAGGCAGGTCCTTATTACATCGGTAAAGGACGAAATATACTCTATAATCTTGCAACAACAGCTCCACAGGCACTAATCGCACCTGGCCAGGCAACTAATTTTGGTAATATGGTAGTATATGTTAAAGATAAAAAAGGTGATAAATTAAAAAATGTTCAAATTTTTATATTCGGCGCCGGAAAGACAAAAGTTAATCAGGATATTACTTCTGCTACTGGTAAAGTTGAAGTAGATAAAGATAAAGGATTATTAAAGTTAATACTTTATAATTATAATATCATTGATTATCAGCAAAATGATAGAATTTACGGTAAAGTATTTACAGTAACGCTAAATGTTGCCCAAAGTTCCAATGATCGGCCCTTGATAAATGACACTAGTTTTATGACCCTACCAGAGTTACTTGGTACAATCTCTCTATATCATCAAATAGGCTTAAGCACACTTGACTATGAGATTGAGCTTAATCTCAGGCTAGCGATGGGCCTTGCGCCAATTGCTTTTTTATTATTAGGACTGCCTTTGGCTATAAAAACATCTCGAAGCGAAACTTCGACTGGCCTTTTTATTAGCGTTCTATTAGCAGGGGCATATTTTATGTTTATTATTAGCTGTAAATCAATGAACACAAAACCTGAACTCTATCCTCAATACCTTCTTTGGCTGCCTAATATTTTATATCAAGTAGGTGGAGTTATCTTTATTGTGAGACTTACTCGTAGGTAAAACTAGCTATAAAAAGCAGATGTCAAAAAAAATTGAAGGCTTAATACACACTATGGGCTTTAACCATTTAATTGAATTATTATACAATATAGAGAAGATACTTTTGGGTTGGAAAAAAAATGGCGGAGAGATAGGGATTCGAACCCTAGGAGGGTTGCCCCTCAATGGTTTTCAAGACCACCGCTTTCGACCACTCAGCCATCTCTCCGCAAAATCTAATAGAAGTATTAAAAATACTTTATTTTGATTAATTTTCAAGGAAAGTTAAACTTGTTTTTACACTTTTCTTTTTATGGAGAATAATATTTAAATCCTTAAAACAAGCATAACCTTATCCATAAATCATAAATACCTTAATGCGCAATCTGATAAACATTGATTCTTTTTACATGTTTCTTTAGCTAACAATATCAGCAACGCGTGGTATTCTTTATACATTTCCACATCAATAGGCAAGCTATCCATAATAAGTTTTCTCAACTCTTTGTATTTTATAGTAGTCGAAACACCCATATGTCTATTCATTATTCTCATTGTATATGCATCAATGACAAATGTTGGATAATCATAACAATATAATAGAATACTGTCAGCTGTTTCCTGTCCTACTCCGTAAACAGTTAAAATAGAATTTCTACATAAATTTAAACTCTTAATTTTATCCTTTTCATATAATACTTTTTCATTATTTTTCAGCCACCATTCAGTTAGAGCTTTTATTCGCATTGTTTTTATTCTGTAAAAACCTGAAGGCCTAATCATAT
The DNA here is from genome assembly GCA_964523175.1 of uncultured Victivallales bacterium. Classification (GTDB taxonomy): domain Bacteria; phylum Verrucomicrobiota; class Lentisphaeria; order Victivallales; family GWF2-38-69. The sequence goes on from CAZGAI010000081.1 coordinate 10,209, forward strand.
TTTCTATTTTCTCATTGGTTGCTTTTATTATTTTATCGGGATCGATTAAATTATGGCTATTGAGATTAGCAATAGCTTTTTCAACATTTTTCCAGTTTGTATTCTGTGTAAGAACCGCCCCAAGGGCAATTTCAAATCTGCTTTTATTCGTAAGTTTTTGAGAATTATAAGTTGGATGAATATTCCCTTTGATTGTAGTTGGCCACCAGTATTGTGGCCCATAGGTTTCGAATAACCGATAATATATTTTTTGTATTTGATTCATACTTCCTGGATATTTTATAAAGATTAATTATGAGTTTTCAGGATAAAATTAACTGTTTGAGTTCAGAAAAAGAGGATATTGTAAAATCTGCCAATTCTGAATAAGAAGCTTTGTCGGGATTAGAGAAAAAACAGGTAAATGTTTTGGCATTTTTACCACATAAAATATCATCACGAAAATCTCCGACCATCAAAACATTTTCAGGTAAAAAACTCCAAATATCTAAAATCTTATTTATTGGTGCAGGGTCTGGTTTTACAGGTGTAAAATCTCTTGTTAGAACTGGATCAAAATCAATATCAATAAGGGAAAGAACTTTTTCTGCACTGGCATTAGAGTTTCGTGTAATAATGCCCAGTTTTAAGTCAGCAGCAGCAAAGACTGCAAGAACAGAGTTAACGTCAGGTTGAAGTCTGACTTTTTCAAGAGCTTCCTTTTCGTATTGTTCAATAATATATAAATGCTGTTTTTTTTGTTCCTCATTATAGGAAGAAATAACACCTAGTAAATCTTCATAAGGCTGTAAACCAAGAGCATCCCTAAGTCTAATAAAATTTATTGATGGTATAGTTAGCGTACCATCCATATCAAATATTATTCCTTTAAATTTATTTTTATACATAGTTAAATCCGGTGTAGTTTTTGCAATGATTATACTACAGATAAGTTTATATCCTCAGTGACCGCAGCACATCAATACAAGGTTTCTATATAGTTTATTGAAAAATAAATAAAATGCAATATTT
>CAZGAI010000082.1:0-11057 GCA_964523175.1 uncultured Victivallales bacterium
ATTAAGTAATTTACGAATACAGTAGGCAGTGTAGGGTAAGATTAAAATGCAAGGCTAATTTTTTTTTATACTATTACAGTATAAATGATTTCTTAAAAACATAGAATTTTAAATAATAGCCTGCTATAGTTTATGTATTAACCAGTACCTGAATCCCTAAGCTGTTTACTTTAAACTTATGTCACAAAAATCAACAATTCTTTCAGTTATTATTCCCGCATATAACGAGGAAAAAACAATTATTGAGTTAATCAAAAAAGTCATTGACTCAAAAACTGATATTTATAAAGAAATTATTGTTGTTGATGATGGATCTACAGATAACACTAAAAGCAAAGTATTAGATTTCAATAAAAACCAGACTGCAAACTCAAAATATACAATACTTTTTTTATCTAAAGAAAATGGCGGGAAAGGCTCTGCTGTTAGATTTGGTTTAAAACATTCCACTGGTGATGTTGTTATAATACAGGATGCAGATTTAGAATATGATCCCAATGACTATGAACAATGTGTTAGACCAATTATTAAAGGTGATTGTAAGGTCGTTTATGGTTCACGGGAATTAAGTAATAAAAATAGAGCTTATTCCTATCTATCATTTTATCTTGGTGGTCTAACGTTAACCTATTGGATAAACCTACTTTATGGTTCTGACCTTACTGATGAACCTACATGTTATAAAACATTTGATGGAAAACTAATCAGGTCGCTTCTGTTTAAAGGAGATAAGTTTGACTGGGAGCCTGAAATTACAGGAAAGCTGTGTCGTTTAGGATATAAAATTAAAGAGGTGCCAATAAGCTACACACCAAGGAATATTAATGAGGGAAAGAAAATTAACTGGAAAGATGGCATTGTTGCCTTATGGGTTGCCTTTCTCTGGAGTATCAGGCCAATAAACAGGGAAAAAAAAATACTAATGGCATCTCCAGATGAACGGACTGCTATGTTAAAGATAAAAAGGATCCACTTAATAATTATCTCAATATTAATTTTAGCTTTTGGAATACGCTTTATATCAGCACTACCAGGACTTGATAATCCTCAGCAAGCCTTCTTTAGACCTGACTCGAGTTCCTATATTGAGCCTGCAATATCTCTATTAACTACGGGAAACTATAATATTAACCCTATATCAAATCAGCCTGCAACGTTAAGAACTCCAGGTTATCCTGCTTTTATCGCTCTTCTGTTTAAAGTTAGTAATAATCGTTACGATTTTTGCGTCATAGTCATGTGCCTTATTAGCGCATTAAGCTGCATTCCAATATTGTATACAGGAAAAATTATAGGAGGATGGAATATTGGCTTAATAGCTGCACTACTGTTCAGCTTAAACATAACATCAATAGCTTCAAGCCCATTGTTCTTAACAGATACACTGTTTACATTTTTTATAGCCTTCCAACTCTACTTTTTTATAAGATTCTATTATTCCAAAATTCTTTTATATCTTTTTATTTCCATTATTATTTCTGCTCTGGCTGTTTATATAAGACCAATTAATTTTTTATGGATATTTGTAGCTATATTCCTTGTTTGTATACTTAGAAATTTTTCTGTCAAGAAAAAGATTTTAACATCTATTTCATGTTTTATTATATTTTTTATTATTTTGTTTCCATGGATACAGCGTAACAAAAATATTGGGCTAGGATGGAAAACCTGTTCGATTTCAGGTGATTTATTATTTCACAATGGAGCCGTATTACTGGGAAAAGTAAATAATGAATCATCAGAAACAGCATCAAAAAAATTAAGGAAACAAGTTGAGCAAGAATTTAACAATAATCCTGAAAAATATAAAACAGAGGGTGATAAAATTTCATATAAAGAGAATTATTTTTTAAAGCTCATCAAAAAAAATCCTCTAACCTATTTAAAGCTGCACTTTAGGCCTTCTGTTTTACTTCCTGACGCCCCAAACCTTCTTCAGAACATAGGCCCTACCTCAGGGCAGAAAGGAACTTTTTCTGTCCTGAATAAGGATGGACTGTTTGCCGCAGTTAAACACTACTTCAATGGTAAGTTATTTCTTATATTATGGATTGCTCCATTGCTATTGGTTATCGGTATCACGTATCTATTTTGTTTTATACAGCTTATAATATTTGTTATTAAGAGACAATGGTTTTTGATATTCTGCGCATTGGGTTTTATTGAATATTACTTCTTCCTTGCAGGCCCTGTGTCTATGCCGAGATATCAGTTACCCTCTTTACCGTTTATTTGTATAATGTCAGCAATGGGGCTGATCTTCCTACGGAATAAAATTATTCGCAAGGAACATAACAGTGAAAGATAACTTTATTGCATATGACCAGGGAATCATGAGTAATGCAGATAACTACAGAAAATATTTATATTTGTTACTTAAACCGTATATTAAAGGACATATTCTTGAAATTGGTGCAGGTATTGGAAATTTGACGGAGGAAGTAACGATTAATGACAATAATCAAATAAAGTCTATAACATGCATTGAAGAGGATATTGATTGCTATAAAAATTTACGAAGTAAATTTTCCACTAGCGATTTAGAATTGAATTTTATCTTAGGTCACTTTCCACATGTAAAGCCAGCCTCTAAACAATTTGACCTGATATTCAGTTTTAATGTTTTGGAGCATATAGATGATGATGTACAGGCTATAAAAGAATGTTATAATTTATTATCACCGGGTGGAGTTCTATTTGCTTTTGTTCCTGCATTCCAGTGTCTATATGGTTCCATGGACCATAAATTAAAACATTATAGAAGGTACAGCAAAAAAGGAATTATAGAAAAAACTAAATTAGCTGGTTTTTGCATAGAAAAAATTAGGTATTGTAACTTTATTGGTTTCTTGGGGTGGTATTTCAATAACAGAATATTAAAGATTGAAAGCCAAAAACCCAATCAGGTAGCTTTTTTTGATAAAATCATCCTGCCAGTACAAAGTAAAATTGAAAAATATATTGAACCCTGTGTCGGACAAAATTTATATATTGCGGCAAGAAAAATAAGCTAAATTTGTTTTATTATTTTTTATATAGAAATATGATCTTATTGTCTACTATTAAGTTTTTAGATATGCGAATAGTATATTAATAAACAAATCCCAATACAGTGAAAGTAGCTCAGTAAAATGGATAGTAACTCTCAACAAAAAATGCATATAATACAAATTATTACAGAACTATATCCGGCGGGAGCAGAGAGGGTTGTTGCTAATTTAAGCGTTGAGCTTAAAAAGCAGGGTCACAATGTGGCAGTTATTTCGCTACAGCCTTTGCCTGAGAGTTCTGTAATCGTTGATGAACTCCTGGAAAATAATATTTCGGTAAAAACCTTAAACCTAACTAAATTTACTCCATGGCGAATCTTCAAACTTAGAAAACTCCTGAAGACAGGCTTTAGACAAGAGACTTTAGACAAGAGACTAAGAACAAAAAAGCGGAAACCGGAGAATGCAGACAACCAACAACAATCAACCAACAACAATCAACTAATTGTTCATTCCCATCTAATACACGCCAATTTAGTTTGTCGAATAAACAATATTTTTGGTAAAAAATATAAACTAATAAATACCATTCATATTGCTGAAAAAAGAAAAAGAAAAAGATGGCATTTCCGCTTGGACAAATTGACATTAAAATTCTGCAATTGCCAAACAGCTGTTTCAAAAGCTGCTGCAGAACACCATGCAAAAATGCTTAAAATCCCAACAGAACAAATTAGAGTAGTTTATAATGGTATAGAATCACCAAAACATCTTACATTTGAAGAAATTCACAGCCTTAAAAAACAGTGGAATGTTGACAATTGTAACAAAATAATTGGTTCAGTGGGGAGATTGAACTGGCAAAAAGGTTATGATATATTTCTTAGATTAGTACCAGAACTAGCAAAGAAAATTCCCAAAAATGAAACTTGGGGAATTGTTATTATAGGGGAAGGTATAGAAAGAAAAAAACTTGAAGATCTCGTAAAAAAAATACCCGATAATATTAAAGTAATATTACCGGGATATAGAAGTGATGCAGCAGACTGCATTGGAGCTTTTGATTTATTTATCATGCCTTCACGCTATGAAGGCTTTGGATTAACTCTTGTTGAAGCTATTGCGCATGGAGTCCCATGCTTATCTAGCAGTGCAGACTCTTTACCAGGAATAATTTCACATTATGGTAATGGAAAAATAATCGATTTTTCCCATTCAAATTGTCTATATAAAATTATACAGTATATAAACCAACCATGTATCAAAGCTGTCAATAAATACAGTATCAATAAAATGATTAATGGTTATTTAAAGCTCTACAAAGATTAACACCTAAATTTATCATTTATCTAAAAAAATACACTCTTTAAAAAATCATAATAGTTTAGGAGATAAGATAAAATTATGTTCACAATTTATTTCAAAATTTGTTAAGTTTTTTATGAACAATATATCTGAATTTTTCATTTGATAAATATAATAATTGAAATTATTAATAAAAGCATAAATTTCTTCAAGTAAACTTTTCTTTAGTATTTCACAAAAAATCAAGGGTCTATGATTAGTTAAAATATTAATCATTCCCATTAATACATCTATCTCTTTTCCCTCAACATCAATTTTGACAATATCAATTTTCTTAATTTTTTCTTCTTCAGTAAAATAATCTAATGTCGTAATATTTACAGTCATTTCTTGATTGTCTTTATAGAAGTTAGAATCAAGTGATGAAGAAGATGGTATTGCTTTTACGTTAGGGACAAAGAAACTGGCAGTTCCTACTTCTTTACCAACTGCAGTTTTATAAATATAACAATTTTTAAAACTATTTAGTTCAATATTGTTTTGTAAAGAAACAAATGCTTCTGGTAAAGGTTCGAAAGAATACACCTTTTTTACCGATGGTAAAAGATTCATGTGAATCGAAATAAATCCAATATTTGCACCAATATCAATACATGTTTCTATCTTCTTTCCATACTTGTATAGGAAATTAACCATATCAGAATCCGGTCCATTACCTTGAGTCCAATATACTTCATTAGCAATAGGATCATAACCATTGGCAGATAATTTATATGAAATACCATTACAATTTTTAAATGTAAATGTACCTATAACTGGCAACCTTGATAAATATTTAAAATTAAATAGTCCTTTCAAGTGTATAAAAGACTGAACCAAGTATCGGTTGATAAAACCAATTATTAATATTTTTCTAATTAATTCTTTCATTAGTTTCTTTTTACAAATTAACCATATTATTGATAGTAACTAATACTTTGTCCAATCCTGAATATTGGTCTTCAACTTGATGAATCTTTACTCTTTTTCCAATAGGTCCACATTTATCAGGCTCTGTACCTGCACAAAATATAGTTATCATTTTCACATCATAAGCCGCTAACAAATGTGCTGGTCCAGAATCATTTGTTACAGCCAAATCGATATATGGTATTAGGGCTATTAATTCTTTAAGTGAACGTATAAAAATAATAGATCCATCAATCAATTCAGAAATATCGGTGCATAATTTCCTTTCTTTTTCTGCACCTGCTACTATTACTTTATAGTTTTTTTGATGAAGTAATTGTCCGCATTGAACAAAATTAACTGTATCCCATTCTTTCTCTTTCCAACCTGCTCCTGGCATAAGAAGAGCTAGTTTATCATTTAAAGAAATTTTTAATCCATTTTGTAAATCAGCTATGGATAAGTAAGTTTTTGCAGGAATCAACTTTTGAGAAATATCAATATCAAACAATAAACTAACTGTTTCAAATGGTTTATTAATTAAATGTTTGCTATTATTAAATTTTTTTCCTTTGCTGGTATATAGATAGCTTAATTTATGCAAATTTAATCCAATTCTTTTTTTTATTCTACTCAGGAATATAAACAGAGCTGAATACCTATTACCTGTTAAATCTATTGCCAAATCAAATTTTTCTTTTTTAATTTTTCTAATGTCAGATAAATATTCTTTAAATGAAAACTTTTCTCTATGTCTGTCGCTGATAACACTATTTAATTCAATTACTCTATTTTTATCAATTAAGCCATACAATAAATCTTTGGAGTGAGGTTTAACTCCAACCCAAATTTCGGTATTTGGGTATTCTTTTTTTATTGCAGGAATAACCTGCATAGCCCAAAAAGTATCTCCAAGCCAATTGCACATCAAAAGTAAATTTTTTTGTTTTCTCATTAGAAACTACTTTAATTAAATAAATTATTAATGTGCATTAGTGATAATTGACGATTATTAGTTTTCATTTTTTCTTTTTTTGAAACAAGGCCATCAATGGAGATTTTATAATGCAATATTCCGGTATAATATTAATAAATCCATGACGGCACCTCCACGTTACTATTTTAGAATAAATTTTTCGTATTAATTCCAATACTACATTTTTTCTAGGATTAATTTTCGTATCTAAAACATAAGTCAAATAAAGAAGTGGATCTATTATTTTTCTTATTTCAGGTTTAAGCCATGTTACATCATTATTAAATGTAATTTTACTCCATTCTTTTAAATCTTTAGGAGGTATCCACCCTGCATTACAGACCTGATCATACGCTTCTGTTCCAGGAAAAGGTATAAACTTACCTGCTCCACACATAATTGTTTCAGGTACCTCTTTAAGTATATTAACCATTAGTTTAATAGTATCTTTCATATCTTTTATATTTTCGTCAGGAAGTCCAAGGAGAAATGAAAACTGAGTAGATATCCCAAATAATTGTAATCTTTTCGCCACAGGAATTATTTCTTCCAATTTCACATACTTTTTAATTTTATTCTGCATTCTTTTGGAGCCGGTTTCAATTCCAACAAACAAATCATTAATACCAGCATTAGAAAAAAGTATCAAATCATCATCTGTCATTTTAGCTATTTGAGATATTTTACAGTTTACATAATAAAACTTTATATTAATCCCCCCATCAATAAGCTTTTTAGAGATAGATCTAGCTCTATCAATGTTATGGAAAAAATATTCGTCACATACAATTATATTACTAATACCATATTCACATAATCTTTTTATATTTGTAAATGCAACTTCAGCACATTGCCCCCTCCACTTTCTCTGATGATATATACAGTTATAGCAATACGTGCAACCAGCTGGGCACCCACGGCTTGTATAAAGACTGACAGAATTTTTTCGAATAGCTCTATCAGTTCCTTGAATTTGATATTGCGACATATCAATTAATGAAAAATCTAAATAAGCATATTCATCTAAATTACAAAACTCACGTTCTTGAGTTTTTATTATGTTTCCATTTGCATTCCAATAACTTATTCCATTTACATTATCAAGTTCATAACCTAACTTCATTACATTGAGCAACTCTACAAATGTTATTTCTCCTTCTTTTTCAACGATAATATCAGCCAAACCACTATTAAGAGTTTGCTTAGGAAGTAATGAGGCATGAACTCCTCCCCAAACTATTGGTATTTCAGAAAAATTATTTTTTAGATATTCTGCTATTTCAATAGCAAATCCTAACTGAGGTCCTGTCATAGAACTAATTCCGAAACACAATAAATGATCATTAATGCTATTCTTTACTTCTTCCCTCCAGTTTTTACTTATTCTCTGATCAATTATTTTTATCGAATAACCTGCATTCTGTGCAGCGGTAGCAGGTGCTAGGACAGACAATGGCATTAAAGGTTGAGCATAGTCTTCATCACCAACTTTAGGATAAATTAAAATTGAATTATATTTTTTAATCATATATTATAGAATCGATACAGTAAATAAATTCGATTAATATTTTTTTGGGGTAGCTAAGATATGCAAACTATATCCATAATGTCCTGTAAATGATGTGAACCTATCTATAGAGTGGACAATAGACACTGGTGGTATAGTTTTTGTGATTTTGTAAAGTTTAGATATCATTGGTAGCCCAGTTCTCAAAAATATATTTTCAAAAGATGCACATGATATTAGCTTTTGAATACTTATTTTGTTAAAATAATGAATATGTTCTGGTAAAAGATAACCAACTTGAGATGAAGCAAAATTAGGTACTCCTAGAAAAAGAACACCATTAGGTTTTAAAATTTTTCTTAGAGACTTAAGTGTATCCAACGGATATGCAATATGTTCGAAAACATGTTCACTGAAAATTACATCAACCATTCCAATATCATCTTTTGCTTTTTCCCAATCACCAGTAGCAGTTTTAATACCATATTTTTTAGCAGCAAATGCTACTTGTTTTTTTGCTATATCATAACCAATCAGTTCATGACCGTGTCTGGCAAGGAGGTTTGCTTTTACTCCATAGGCGCATCCAAAATCAAGAATTTTAAGCTTTCTTTTTCCTGTATACTTATATACTTCTTTTAAAGTAAAAGCTATACTTGCCGGTTGTTCTTTAAAAAAATGTGAATGTAGTTCAGGTTCAGCATTTCTACTTGCATAATAAGTTGTTTTGTAACTTTCTGGATCTGCAAAAATATGAGAACAGTTTTTACACACCCATAAATCCCAATTCTCAATATCATCATTCATCTTAGGCCAAAGTTTCGATGAACAATATTTATCCAATAAAGGGATATGTTCTATAATCTCACATGAATTACAGGTAGGACAACTAGTAATATTACTCTTAGAATTTTTCATTATCTTTGAACATACATCTTTCAATAAGAAATTATAAATTCTTAACATTTAGAATATGATTATATCAAGTCTTGAACTTGCGTAATTTTAGAACGCCGTACCAACAACCAAGCCCATAGTTTAAAAAAACAAACCGTTTAAAACTTCTATTCGGTAAAAGAAATAGAAAAGAAATAATTAATATATTTTTAAAAAAAGATAGTAAAAGTGAATTAACAATAAAATTAAACATTCTCTTTTTGGATGGACAAATCTTGAAGTGTAATAGCGAGCTAGAAATTCCCTGAAAAAAAGCCTGCTTTAAAAATGATATTCGATTAAGCCTTTTTGGATTTGCAAAGTGATAAATTAAAGCTTCCTGAGAATAAAAAACTTTGTAGCCCAAATCAAACAGCTTTAGTTGCATAGCTGTTTCTTCTCCAAAAAATAATTTATTACCGCACCTACCCAAATTAGCAGAAAAATAACCTATTTGAGAAAAAATACTCTTTAAAAAAGCAATATTTCCACCACCAAGTGTAGGAGAATTTAAATATTTAGATTGCTTTAAATCTAAAGAACCTAGATAATTGAACAAACCAGAAGAAAGCCAGCCTGGAACATTGTTTTGATTCCAATCCAAATTAATTCTTCCTCCAACACATTTGATATTGGAATCTTGTTGAAAACAATTAATAATTGATTCAAGCCATACAGGAGATGCGACAGCGTCATCATCCAGAAATGCAACATATTTACCATTAGAATTTTTTATCCCAGTATTTCTTGCATTTGATAACCCAATTTTCGGTTCACAGACATATTTAAAATTTTTAATATTTGAAAAATTTTCAGTAATTATTTCAGCTGTGTTATCGGTTGAAGCATTATCAACGATAATAACTTCATATTTAAGTATATTTATCGATTGTTTCTGTAAACTTCTTAAAGCTTTTATTACTAATTCAGAACGATTATGTGTACATATTATTGCAGATATAGCTATCAAATTAGTTTGTTTTTTTTTCAATGTCATCATCTTTTTATTAGTACCACACACACCAGCTTATAAGTTTTATAATAAAAAATAAATTTGAACATTTAAAATTTCTTTTTAAAATTAGCGACACCCCAGGTCCCATAAGCCTTAAATTATATTTACTCATTTTTTTTAAATATGTTTTCCAGGCAAAAGTTAAGTGTTTTCTAAAATAATATTTATTATAAAGAGCAGTTTGCTGATTCCTTCTATATAGCATAATAATCCACTCTAGCATAAGCTCCATTGGAACTACTATATCACTTATTTTTGGGTCAGTTAACACCTTGTGCAAGGCTATTTCTTTGTTTGTTAGTGGCCTGTCCATTAATTTTTCAGCTAAATTTTTTCTTACCAAAAATGCATTATTCATTTGTTCAAACTGATTTTTAGTACTGATATTTTCTTTATGCTGGCGATACGATAATAAAACTTCCGATAAGTTTGCCAGTTTATGCCTATCTGCAATTCTGCTCCATAGCTCATAGTCCTGAGTAGTTTTAAACGATTCATTGTATTTATAGTTATTTTTATCTAGAACCTTTTTTCTTATCATTACACTTGGGTGCGATAATGTATTTTGAAAAAACAATGCTACTTTTATTTCGTTAGAAATTGTAACTTCTTTGCTATATTCAGTTTTATGACAATTATTAAGTTTTTTTACCCTAGAGCCACATACGACAATATCTAAATTTTTTTCTAAAAAATAAACCTGCTTTTTTATTCTTTCAGAAAATGATATATCATCTGAATCCATTCGCGCTATATACATCCCTTTTGCCTTAATAATTCCTAAATTTAATGATTTTGTTAGTCCTAGGTTTATTTTGTTTCTAATTATTCTTATTCTACTGTCTTTGAATGAATATTTTTTTAATATCTCAGTTGTTCTATTATTAGAACCATCATCAATAATTAGAAACTCAAATTTTTTATACGTTTGATTTAAAATGGACTCAATAGCCTCGGAAAGATATTTTTCTTCATTAAAAACTGACATTAAAACCGTAACTAGAGGATCGTTGCTTGTTGTCTGTTGTTGGTTGCTAGTTGTTGGGTTGTAATTAGTTTTTTTTTGTTGTTTATACATAAAAATTATACAATAAATTACAGTCTTTTGAATAAAAATTTATTAAGACGATACTTAATAGAAAAAATAATTTGTTTAGGTGTTGAATTACAAAGTTTTTTTAAAATTTTTGGAACTTTTATTTGTGAAGGTTCATATTGTTTTTTACTTTTCGAATAAACTTTAAAATAAGAATTACCTTACTTGACTCTTCTCTCTATCCATACGATATTTTACCAATAGAGAATAGTAAATAAAAAACTAAAAGGCTGGTCGCCAACAAGTTGGCTGCTCGCCTATGCAACCAAAGGAGAGGTATTATG
>CAZGAI010000083.1:0-10803 GCA_964523175.1 uncultured Victivallales bacterium
AAATTCTAAATTCTAAATTCTAAATTCTAAATTCTAAATTCTAAATTCTAAATTAATTAGGTGGATTTATATAGTATCTGGTACCGCAGAGATTAACCCAGGTAAAGAATCTTTGGATCCAGTAAATATTAACCTGAATAGTTTCAAACTCTTTTATCTCTTTGGTCGCCTGTTCTCTCGGAATATGAAACAGGTTCATCATAACATAGGGAGTTGTTTTCTTTCCTGTTATCCACCTGTCTGCCATATAGCTCCAGCGATTGTCCATATAATCGAATCTTGTTATTTTTTCCTGGTCGTCGGCAACTCTTCTTGCAGGGGGAACCTCCTGTGGAATAACACAGCCTGCAAGAAGGAGTAATCCAATTAGAATAAAAGGTATTAAAAATTTGTTCATAACGGCCTTTGCTTATCTTATTCTTAATTCAGTTTCTTTATCGAACATCATAATTTTATTCTTTTTATATCCTACATGGATAAGATCACCATGTTTTACATTACGGTCACCAGCTACAACCATTTTCATTTTTTTATCGTTTATATAGAGTACAACAACTTTGTAAGAGCCCTGTGGCTCAACAATACCGCATTCCAGTGAAATAAATGCTTTTTCCGGTTCATTTGTCAATATCAGATCTTCAGGACGAACACCTAAAACAACATCTTTACCATCGTATTCCTTAAGCCCTTTCAACGATTTTCCTGTATATTCAAATTTAAATTCTTTATTTATTATCTCACACGAATCTTCTTTTGCATTGATCTTTACGTCGAAGAAATTCGTTGGAGGAGTCCCGATAAAATCTGCAATAAACATATTTTCACAGTCACTGTAAACATCATCCGGTGTGCCAATCTGCATAATTTCGCCCATTTTCATAACAACTATCCTGTCGGCCAGGCTTAAAGCTTCAGCCTGGTCATGCGTTACAAAAATAGTAGTTGTTCCTGACATTCTCTGAATCTCTTTCAGATCTGTCCTCATAGATTCACGTAGTTTAGCATCAAGTGCTGAGAGAGGTTCATCCATGAGAAATATCTTAGGTTCATAAGCAACAGCTCTGGCTACAGCTGCACGTTGACGCTGTCCCCCTGACAGTTGGTTAATATACCTGTCCATGTAAGGTTCAATTTCTGTCATTTTAGCTACTCTTTCAATAATTTCATTTCTTTTCTTTTTAGGCAGCTTTTTCAATTTTAAAGGAAACTCAATATTCTCGCGAATAGTCATGTGCGGCCACATTGCATAGTTCTGGAAAACCATACCTATATTTCTAAATCTTGGGTCGAGGTCTGTAATATCTTTTCCATCAAGATAGACTTTTCCCTCTGTTACTTCTTCAAGACCGGCGATCATTCTCATTATTGTAGTTTTACCACAACCCGATGGACCGAGGAGAACTAAAAATTCACCTTCAGCTATTTCCAGATTACAACTGTGTACAGCTACAGTTTTTTTCCCGAATACTTTTTTAATATTTTCCAGTTTAACAGTACCCATATTATTTTAATCACTTTCTTTAATTATTTAGCTTTTTTATATACTTAAACATTTCCCCACATAGTTTTAAGATATCTTTTTACTATTATCATAAAAATAACAGCAGGAATCAGCATTACAATACCACCCGCTGCAACAAGATTTACCTCTCCGGAAGCTCCTAAAAGAGTATTAAAAACAACTACTGGAAAAGTAGGGTTATTCTGTGTTAACAGCATAGCAACTAATACCTCACCCCAAGCACCTAGGAATATATACATAGTTGAAGCTGCAAGTCCCGGGAGTGCTAGAGGAAGAGTAATTTTCCAAAATACCTTTAATTTAGAAGCTCCGAATACCTGACATGCCTCTTCAAGCTCAACAGGAAGGTTGATAAAAATACTGGAAGTGATCCAGGCTGTAAGCGCAATAGCTCCGACAGAATAAACCAGAGCAAGGCCAAATGGATTATCAAATAACCCCATAGCAGTCAATATAAGTACCATTGGCACTGCGAGAGCAACCGCTGGAAACATTCTGACAAAAAGAATAGAAATTTTTGTCACATCTTTTCCTTTATAAATATATCTTGCAAAGGCATATCCGCACATTGAGCCAAGAATCAAAGATATGATGATAGTCATAATTGATACGTAAATACTCCTGAAAAAAGCAGGAATTGCATCGCGTACTACATTAAAAAATGTAGCATAATTATAAAAAATAGATTTTCTGAATGAAAAATACCTGATATCACCATTTACCATTCCTTTTAATTGTTCTTTAATTTCCTGATCTGTTACTTCTACAGATAACTGCTGCCTGAAATAGGTTTTAATCTGAGAAATGCTGTTTGTATCCAAAACACTTTCATACTTTTTCATAGTACCGTTATAAGTACTAATAAAATAACTGTCTCCATATTTAGATGGGTGTTTTTTTACTTCAAATTTATAACTGTAAGCTGGTATAATTGGGAGGGGATACGTATAGGCTTCATTATTAGACATAAAAGAAGTTGTAATAAGAAAAAAAACAGGAATAATTATTATCACACAAATGCATGTTAGAAAAATATAAAAAAGACTTGTTTTCACCGGTTTAGGCAGACTCATAATTGTTTCCCTTTCTTATTACCTAAGGCACCCGAAGCATAGAGATACCCAATAGCTACAATTGTTATTATTGCTGCAAGTACTACTGTGTAAGTGGCAGCAATCTGCTGGTGATTTTTGAATCCAATCATTTTTTCTGACCAATAACAAATTCTTGAGAGCAGTACAGGAAGTCGACCATAATTGTACAGTATCAATATCAACATCCAGATTTGTATCGCTGAAATTATTCTAAGAATTACTGCTGTTACGATAGTAGGTTTTATCATCGGAACAATAATTTTCCAGATTACAGTCTGTTTTTTTGCACCGAATGTATATCCCGCTTCTTTGGCTTCTTCAGGAAGTCCCTGTAGGCCGGCCAGAAGTATTATCATAATAGAAGGAATAGATCCCCAGGCATCAAGTATGATTATTAATGTTAACATTCCCCATCTTCCACCACTCAGCCAACTGAAGGGAAAAGCTGATGTACTAAGACCTAGATGATACAACAGTGAATTAACCCAACCGTAATCTGTAAACCCAGTCTTCCACATTGCTGCAGAAGCAATGCTCGGTATTACCATTGGTAACATTGCCAAAAATAGAAGTATCCCAACGCCTCTAAACTTTTTATTAACCAGTATGGCAAGAAAGAGAGCTAAAACAAATTCTATGGAAACAGAAATGGCTACAAATATTACAGTATTCCAGAAAGCTAAAGGAAAAACTGCGTCATTATATAATAATTTATAGTTTGCGAGAGTATAAACACCTTCAGGTGTCTGAAATGACATGCGTACGCACTGTATTACCGGGATGAGCCAAAATGCTGCAAAATACAGAAAAGTCGGTAATAACAGCAGGTATGGCATCGTTTTTTTGTTAACTAATTTACCCATACTATTTCCTCAGTTTATTTAGTTTTTCAGCATAATTCTTAAAAATTTCATCGGTAAGTTTTTTCTTTTTTAGAATGACATTTTCAAATATTTCATCAAAAATCATTTTTACTGCACCCCAATCCTTGAATTTAAATGCAGGAACACCTGAAATAACAACATTCCCTTTCATTTCGTGCATTGCTTTTCTTATAACAATATCCTGAGGATCGTTGGCGTCCAGATATTTAAGAGCCGCTTCTTCAGCAGGTACAAATCCTCCTGTACCTCTTGCTAACTTAACTTGAATGGTTGGGTCTGTAAAATGTTTCAGTACTTTAAGAGCATAATCCTGGTTCTGTGCTCCTTTTATAAGACCAATTCCGCTGAAGCCGACAATTGCACCTCTCCCTTTAGTGCCTGAAGGCATTTTTCCTATAATGTATCTTGTTTCATTAGTTTCAAATGCTTCTCCAACCTTTGTATTATTCAGAATTGTCAACCATGCTTCACCTCTGATCATTGGAATTGAACAGTCGGAGATTTCCCGGATATTAGGTATAAACGCATCGCCCTGAGCGATTCTTTCCCATATTCCCCAGGCTTTTCTTGAACCCTCTGAGTCAACATTAGGAAAGCCTGCACCATAAGAAAGTGCACTGCAGCCAAATTGATAGATAAATGATTTAAGGGGTTCTCCAGATACAACAGTTCTACCGTATCCGGTACCTTTTTTAATATTAATTGCCCAGTCTGCAAAATCATCCCAGGTAAGAGTGTCTATGGTACAGCCTTGCGGAAGATATTTCAGTGCCTTTTTGTCTGCAAACAAAAGGTAGACATTACCGCAAATAGGTATAAAATAGGTTTTACCGTCGACTTTAATTCCTTTTGAAAATGCAGGTAGAAATTTAAGATCCTTCCAACTTTCAACATACTTACTCAGATCCACTACATGATCACCATCAATCCAGTTAGCCATACTTCCTGAATCTGCTATCTCAAGATTACTGCTTATCTGTTCTGCAGCCTCCTGTATCTCTAATCGTTCAAGAGCATGAAGTGAGGAAGCAATTTGAAAGCTGATATTGATTCCCAGTTTTTCAGCAAAAGGTTTCAGTACCTGACTAACGACGAATTCACCTTCTGAAGGTTTACTCCATAGTCCACTTAAGATAGTTATAGTAGTACCTGAATCATTGCCGGTTTTGGCACCCTTGTCTTTGTCACATCCTGTGATAGTGCACAACAAAGAAAGAACTGCTACTGAAATCAGTGAAAACCTCAGTATACGATTAACAATCATCACTCCTCCTTTTATTTAGGTATAGTTTATTCTTGTAGAAATATTTTAAGAACTGGCTGTTGGCCTAAAGCTAAGAGCTAAAGGCCTACTTAACTTTCAAGCTTTCTAGTTGTTTTTCACCATTATCAAGAACTTCTTTAGTAATTTTTTTATGTTTAAGTATTCTTTGAGAAAAGATGTGATCAAAAACTATTTTAACAGCTCCCCATGACTGATATTGATCACTTGGTACACCTGAAATAATGCTGCCTTTCTTTAACTGACTGATTGCCTGTCTGGTTACTTCATCTTGACCGGCATCGTTTAGGTATTTCATTGTTCCCTCCATAGGAGGAATAAAACCACCTGGTCCTCGTGCGATTTTAGCTAAAACCTCAGGTCTGGTAATATACTCAACAAACTCTTTCGCAAGTTTAAGATGTTTAGTATTTGATATTATACCAACTCCGTTAGCTGCGGCTATCATACCTCTGCCTTTTGGGCCTTTAGGCATTGCTGCAACGACATATCTTGTCTGGTTTGAAGCAAAAACATCTGCAACGGCCGCATTGATCATTACTGTTAACCAGCCTTCTCCTCTCTTCATAGGCAGTGAACAATCTGATACATTGATAACGCTGGGAATATAGGCTTTGGACATTGCCTCGAAAAGTTCCCAGGCTTTAGTTGCACCTTTAGAATTAATACTTGGGAAACTGCTCCCGTATGATAAAGCGCAAGCACCAATCTGATAAATAAAACTTTGGCTCTCTACACCACTAACGATAAATCGTCCTACTCCGGTCTGCTTTCTTATGTTATTTGCCCATTGAACTAGTTCTTCCCAGGTAATATCATTAATATCTACACCTTTTGGAAGAAACGGCATAGCTTTTTTATTTGCCATAAGCAGGTAAACATCAGCAGCGATAGGTATAAAATAAGTTTTACCATCTCTGGATGTATTCTTATTAAATGCCGGAATAATTTCTCTGCCTTTCCAGTTTTTCATCAGTGAGTTTAAACTAACTACATAGTTTTTGTCAATCCATTGTGACATTGTACCTGAATGGGCAATAATTACGTCTGCAATATAATTCTTGGATTTCTGCTGAATTTCTACTCTCTGTAAATTCTGTTCATCTTCCAGTACATCCATTCTGATTTTTATACCTTTTTCTTTTTCAAAAGGAGCAAATATTTCTCTTTGGATATATAGCTGTTCTGAAGGTTTACTCCATACTCTGCTGAGTATAAACAGAGATTTTTTATTTTCAGTTTTACCGCACCCTGAAAAAATGACTACAATAACTAATAAACATGTTGATGCAATAAAAGATTTAATTAGTTTATTCAGCATATATCCTAACTCCATTTTTGCGGCATTAAGCCATTTTTATTAATTATAATTATATTTTTGCAGCTCTTTGAAGATTAATAATAATTATATCTAACAAGGTGGACTAGGTCAACCCTGTCTTGTTCTTTTTATGCTTTAATTACTTAACTATAGTAAAGTGCTCTACAGTTATGATAAAAGAACGGTCGAATTATAGCTTCAACTAATAAATATATTCCAAAATAATGATCTGCTGAATTAGCTAAAGTGAATTTTAAGAAATAGTAGTGTTGAAATTCACTTTATTGAGGCAAATAAATGTTAGAAAATATTACTAAGGTTATTGGGCAAAAGCTATTTCAGGAAATATTGTAATTGCAGCCAGCAGTATTATTAATTCAGGGTATAATTACATTCAAAAAGTGAAATTTTTATTTTAAATGGTATAAATAATGCATAATCTATTTTTTCAATTAGTTCAGGGGTCGTGGGCTGAGATTTACTTTGGCTCTTTAGTGTTGATGCTTACCATAATGAATCCATTTGCAGTGCTTGCTATTTTTCTTGGAGTAACAAGTAACTTTACCACTCGCGAAAAAAAAACAACAAGCATTAAATCCTGCTATACTATCGCAATAGTATTACTAGTGTCAATTTGGTTTGGTAACTTAATTCTAACTTTTTTTGGTGTCAATTTACCATCATTTGAAGTAGCAGGAGGTATACTGTTGTTTCTTTTCTGTCTTCCGATGGTTAAGCCACAGACCACTAAACCCATAGAACAACACGATGGGCACGACACCCTTAATGAAGATATTGCTTTTGTACCTTTGGCTATTCCAATGGTAAGCGGACCTGCGGCAATATTGCAGGTTTTATTATGTTTACAGATTTATGGTAATGATATTCATACAAAATTTGTTTTGACATTTTCATCTTTAACAGGTGTAGCGATAGTGTTTTGCTTTTTTTATTTCTCAGATAATATTTTAAAAATAATCGGAATAAACGGATTAAGAATAATAAAAATATTAATCGGGATAATCCTTCTTTCAGTTGCAGTAGAAATAGTTGCCAGAGGAACATTGTCACTTTTAAGCATGCACCCCAAGGCTAAAGCTCATGCTGCAATGCAAAAAGAATAAATAATTGTAAAGAGGCTGCTTTAAAAGTCTAAAAGAATAGAATGTCCAATAAATTTATAAAAAAACAATATACAAATGACAAAAAACAAATAAATTCCAAATTATAAATACAAAAAACCAAAAGTTGAGTTAAATGAATCAACATGTTTTTGACATGCTGGGGGATTCTTCCTTACAAATTTTTGTAGGTTCCCTTATATTGCTTCTTACAATAATGAATCCATTGGGAATGTTAGCCATTTTTATGGGAGTAACAGCTAATTATACAAAGGCTGAAAGAAAAAAAATCAGTATCAAAGCCAGTATTGCCATAGCAGTAATTCTAATTGCAGTAACTTGGCTTGGAACTGGTATTTTAAATTTTTTCAGTGTTTCAATACCTGCATTTGAAGTAGCAGGTGGACTCCTCTTGTTTATGGGTTGTCTTCCTATGGTTCTGCCACATGTACAGGGCCCTATTGACGAAGATGAAGAGTCTAATTTAAATGAAGATATTTCCATTGTACCTTTGGCATTTCCGATTGTAGGAGGTCCGGCAGCAATTTTGCAGGTATTAATCTGCCTTCAAATTTATGGCAACAACTTTCACAGCAAGCTGGCACTGACTTTGGCTTCTCTCGCAGCGGTAATAGTCCTTTTTCTGTTTTTTTATTTCAGTGAATTATTTATGAAAATAATTGGAATTAACGGACTTAGAATAATAAAAATTCTGATAGGTATCATTCTTTTATCAATTGCTGTTAATATTATTGCAAAAGGTGTAGTCGTACTTATACATCTCGGGAATTAACTACTTAATGAATTAATTCGTTCCGTGCATAAAGGTTAAAGGCGGTAACGATTTAGGACTATGATAACGACAACGATTTAGAATAGTGAATATCGTGATCAAAATCGGGTGAAGTAGCAGAGGTTAGATATGTATTTAGTACTCCAGATGAAGGAGAAAAAGAGACTATATGGGTAATAACTAAGCACTGTAAAGAAAACAAAAGTGTTGAGCACTGGTAAGAAGTTAAAGCATCAAAAATACTAATATAATTTTAACTACGGAGAAACAAATGATTAATCGGTTATTAAAAATAATGTTGTTATCCACCTTTGTTGTACTTGGAACTAGTTTTTTTTTATCACAGCAAGTGTCTGCTCACTGCCAGGTTCCATGTGGTATCTATGATGATCATGCACGAGTCAAATCGATGCTTGAAGATGCTGCTACAGTAGAGAAGTCAGACAAAGAAATTGCTGCATTGGCTGGTAAGTCTGATGTGCAATCTCAAAATCAGCGGGTCCGTTGGATAACTAACAAGGAAAAATATAGTCAAAAGATTATCGATACAATCTGTGACTATTTCCTGACGCAAAGAGTCAAGCCGAATCAAAAAGATTACGTTGAACGATTAAAGAAACATCATGCAGTAATCATTGCAGCAGTAAAAGCTAAACAAAATGCTAATGTGAAGTATGCAGAAAGCCTGAAGAAAAGTATTGAGACTCTGTCACAATACTATCCTGCTAATAAACATTAAAAAGGAATGAATATGTCGAATATTATTAATAAATTATTTAAGCTCCAAATATTAGTTATTTCTTCGTTTGTACTTGTTGCATGCAGCAGTACACCACAGAAAAATGGTAGCCAAAATGAAGCCTCAGAACAAATTAATGCAATTGTAGAGAAAATGAATGCTGCAGAAAATCCAAAAAATCATATAGGTAATATCAGAACCTATGCTCTGAATAATTTTAATAACCTCTCAAGTGAAGAACTTAAGTTAATTCAGACTTCCAAGCCTAAGATATATAATGATGATAATACTATGGAATATTGCTTTGCCTGGATTCTTCCAAATGGAGGCGGATGCCTTGAGGTAGTGGCAACTCCTCCGCCTGAGTGTACACCAATAGCCGTTTTTAGACGTGACAGAGTTTATTTTCCTTAATAGATCCCGGACAAATATTTTTCTTAACCACCAGTCGTCGTCCTATCGGACTATGCCTTGGCACAGCTAATGGACACTAATTTACGCTAATAAAAAACAGTCACAATCATTTTATATGATATGCTTACTGGAGTTCTGGGAAAGATTTGGATATTATGTAATGGTTGGAATCATCACATATTACTTTGTAAAAGGATTAGGAATGGGAGAAAGTTTTTCTTTTATAACCTATGGTGTATTTGTCGCATTATGTTATGTGTATGGTTCAATTGGCGGTTATGTTGCTGATAAATATTTAGACACAAAAAGGACAATTATTGTTGGTGCATTTATTGTATCATGTAGTTCTTGCCTAAACATTGGTGTAAATTGGTGTCGGAACATTAATTTACACAGCTTTAATGATTGCGATAAAACCATTACTGGATAAACAAATATGTAGTAAATTCATATAATAGTAAATTTATAGAGTCAATAGGTGATTTGTGTTTATTAACGACTAGGATTACGACCATGATAACGATGAAGAAAAACTAATCACCAAATCACTTGATTTTTGATTTTAGGAGAGGAATAACTCATACGCCGGGTTATTGTTTTCTTCTACGTAGTTGTAATTTAATTTTTCCAGAAAACTATTGATAACTGCTTTTTCCTCAATAGGAATCTGGATAGCTAAAAAAACACGTCCGAATGCAGCACCGTGGTTTCTGTAGTGAAACATTGTAATATCCCAAATTGGTTCCATCGCGTTCAAAAATTCCAGCAGTGCGCCGGGACGTTCCGGAAATTGTACTCTGTAGAGCTGTTCTTTATTGATAAGCTTTGTTCGTCCGCCGACCATATGCCTTATATGTAGTTTGGCCAATTCATTTTTGGTCAGGTCGATAACAGAATAGTTTTGTTTTGAAAGGTGTTTAATGATATCCTTGCGATTTTCGCTATGAGATAACTGAAGACCGACAAATACTCTTGCATTTTTATTATCTGAATAACGGTAATTGAACTCTGTAATGTTACGTTTACCTAAAATTTGGCAGAATTCTCTAAAACTCCCTGGATGCTCAGGGATAGTAACAGCAAATATGGCTTCCCTTTCTTCTCCGATTTCTGACCGTTCAGATATATGCCTTAATCTGTCAAAGTTCACATTTGCACCGCTTATAACCGCCAGAAGATTTTTATTGGTGATATTATTTTTTTCTATATATTTTTTAAGTGCTGCTACTGCTAAAGCTCCTGCAGGTTCGGCAATGGCGCGTGTATCTGTATAAATATCTTTTATTGCTGCACATATCTGGTCGGTATTTACTGTTATTACTTCATCTACACATTGTTTAGCTATATTAAACGGTTCTTCTCCAATTTGTTTTACAGCTACACCGTCGGCAAAAATACCTACATGAGGCAGTATAACTCTTTTACCTGCTTCAAGAGCGGCTTTCAGGCATGCTGAATTTTCCGATTCAACGCCAATTATTTTAATATTAGGGCGTAGATATTTTATATATGCAGAAATACCGGCGATGAGTCCGCCACCACCTACAGGAATGAATATTGCATGCAGTGGTTTTGAATATTGACGGATAATTTCCATTCCAATTGTTCCCTGACCGGCAATAACATCGGGATC
>CAZGAI010000084.1:0-10796 GCA_964523175.1 uncultured Victivallales bacterium
TATTGAATTATTCATCATGCTGTTAAATTATATTCTTTGATTTAGAAAACTTGGTATAAAATCAAATATTATTTTATACCAAGGGCTGAACTAACAAAATACAATATCCAAATTCCAAGTAAATAACAATTAATAAATGGAAAATCACAAACATTTGAAGTTTTATTAATTGAATTTTGGGAATATTTTGTTTAAAAGACTTTTACAGAAGAGCACCAGTCTTTGTGTACAAAGTTTTATCAAAAAAACTGAAAATCGGCAAAAACAAAGATAACTGTAGAGATTACGATTGGGAATAATGAATTACTAAATCATATTGAATAGTAAATCTCTAAATTGTTTAACAGGAAAGGAAATGGAGGCGTGGACCGGATTCGAACCGGTGAATATTGGTTTTGCAGACCAGTCCCTTAGACCACTTGGGCACCACGCCATATTAACAATGGACTTATAAACTAAACCTATTTGTATAAAAATCTAATCAAATATGATAAAAACCTAAAAAAAATAGACTTTCTTGTGCGGCGTAATACCTCACGGCAAGGCGGACGAAGCTGGTATGCTGAATAAACTGCTTATATAACATATTTCTTATTATCATGAAATAATAATTAGACAGTCCTAAAAAAGATGCATTAGATGCATTATGTATTATAATATCTAGGAGACAATTTTTTTAAAAACTTTTTATGAATGGGATGATTAATATGAAAATTTTATTAACAAATGATGATGGATATAATTCAGATGGAATTCAGGCTTTATATAAAGTCTTATCTATTGATCATGATGTTTTTTTTGCTGCACCTCTGACTCAGAAAAGCTCCGCTGGGCATGCTGTAAGTTTGTTTAAACCAATGAAACTTAAAAAAATAACCGATGGTTACGCTATTGATGGAACACCGGCTGATTGTGTTAAAGTTGCCCTGTTTGGATTATATAAAGATATAAAGTTTGATTTAGTTGTTTCTGGAATAAATAATGGTGCGAATATGGGATGTGATATTTTTTATTCAGGGACAGTTGCTGCAGCAAGGGAAGGGTTGTTAAATGATATTCCTGGTATAGCATGTTCAATGCAGAGATTGGGAGAAGATAAGGATTATTATGCTGCTGCTAATTTTATTAACAGTTTAATAGCAAAGCTTTTCGGAAGCATTTTAAAAGAACAGATTGTTTTAAATATCAACTTTCCGTTAGGTGGGGTTTATGATAATGTAAAAGTTACGCATTTAGGTAAAAGAGTTTACAATGACACTATTTACTTTGAAGAAAAAGGTAATGACAAATTCGCATCAATTGTTGGGGATTGTGTCTCATTTCTTCATTGTAAAGGTTCTGATTTAAACTGTGTAGACGAAGGGGGAGTATCGATAACTCCGCTTAGTAATGAATATTTCGTTCCCCATGTTGTCGATGATCTTGTTAAAATGACTGAATCTCTTTCATTAACCCTACAGGTTTGAATAATTGAATACATGCAGGAGGCCAGATTTCCTTCCCATTGTGAATGATTATCGATATAATTTTTTCTTTCAAAATTTTTCATGCCCGTCAATAAAAGCATACCATCTTAGTTCTGTCTGCTCCGTTCAACGATTTCTCCTATTCTGAGTCAATATTACCTTTTTTTGGAGGAAGTAGTATTGTAATATTTAAAGGCATACATTTTAATTAAAATGAATAGTGTCTTCTTTTTTATCTAAAAAAATGTATAGATTAAAGAAACGCTGTTTACTGAAATTAAACGTAAATACCAATACAACAATTAAAATTGGAGAATAAGAACAATATGCCAAAAGCAAAAACTGGATTTGCAAACAAAAAAATAATATCATCAGCTCTAGTTCTTTTGGCAATGGGTCTTACGGCTTATGCCATCTCTATTTATCTGAATATATTTGTATCAAATTATCTTACTCCCGAGTTGTATGGTGATTTCACTATAACACTTCGCTCACTGGGGCTAGTCTCCGTATTATTATTGTTGGGAAGTAATCAGACATCAGTTAAATATTTATCAAAATTCTTTTCAAACAAAGAAAACGAAAATGTTACTTGTTTTATAAATTGGAATTTAAAACTCGTCTTAAAGACATTCACATTCTGTATTGCTCTTTGTTTGCTCATGTTTTTAGTGGTTTATATACTGCATATTTTGAAATTTAAAGACATAAGAAATTATCATCATGTCACCTATGTTCTTTGGCTTGCCCCTTTATCTGCCTTTGCTATATTACTAAGCAGTTATATTCTGTCTATAAAAAAAAGCAAACTATATTATGTGATGAGCCAAATAGCACAAAAACTTTTTCTCCTGGTAATCTTTTGTATTGCAATCTATTTTTTCGACATGAAGCTTGAATACTCTTCTATCGTAATAACAATATTCATTGCGTTAGTTCTTATCATTGTCATAGAATCCATATCACTCAATAGTATCCTCAAAAGCTATCTAAAAGAGAGAAAAAAAATATCGCTTAATTCTCAACCAGAGTGGATGTTTCAATCTCTGAAATTTACGTTCGGAACCATACTATATAGTATAATGTGCGTAACTGATTTATATATTATCGAGATTTTTAACAAAGACGAAGTAAGTGTTGGATATTATTCGGCCATATTGGTTATAGGCAGCCTGCTCATAGTTGTTATACCAAAAGCTACAGTCACAATAATAAAACCCCAAATTAGCACTATGCTAAGTAATAAAAAATTCGATCAACTTAGCAAATTAACGAATATAGTCATTTTTACTAACTTTCTAAGCATGACACCTATATTATTAGTGATTATATTTTTTTCAAGGTCTCTCCTTAGTTTTTTTGGAGCAGGGTATCAAGCAGCCTATATCCCACTCATTATAATAAGTGTATCTTATTATTTAGCAGGATTATTTCAACCTTATAGTATTCTCCTATTTTATACTAATGCCACAAAAGGGGTAAAGGTAGATATATTACAACTGGTGCTTACTATATGTCTTGGAATTCCTTTTACATATATGTGGGGACTATTAGGAATATCTGTGTCAGTAGCTATAGCCTTACTGGCTGCTACTGCCATGAAATACTTAGTAACAAATAAAGAAATAGGAAGTATTTCTTTAAAAATTAATATTGAACCCAACAAATAACAAAAGTAAATCACAATGAAAACACTATACTCTTGGAATGTAAACGGTATTCGAGCCGCCGCTAAAAAAGGTTTTATTGAATGGGTTACAGAAACTATGCCTGATGTTTTAGCTATTCAGGAGATAAAGGCGCAGCAAGGACAATTGGATGATGAATTATTGAATATTCAAGGTTATCGCAGTTATTGGTTTTCAGCCGAACGCAAAGGTTACAGCGGAGTTGCACTTTACAGCAGAGAAGAACCGATTGCAGTGGAACCCTTGGGGATTGATGAATTTGATAAAGAAGGACGTACTGTGATCGCACATTATCCAGCTTTTTCTCTAATTAATTGTTATTTCCCAAATTCACAAAAAGAAGGCGCACGCTTAGATTATAAACTGAAATTCTGTGCAGCAATTTTTGAAAAATGCAACAGCCTTGTTGCCAACGGTAAAAATATTGTACTTTGTGGAGATTACAATATAGCTCACACTCCCATTGACTTGAAAAATCCAAAGACCAATGAGAAGAATGCCGGCTACTTACCTGAAGAACGGGAATGGATGAGTTTTTTCCTGTCCTCGGGATATACTGATACTTTTAGAAAATTTCATCCAGGCGAACCCGGTCATTACAGTTGGTGGTCATATCGTTTTAAGGCAAGGGCAAGGGATATTGGCTGGAGAATTGATTACCATTGTGTTAATGATAGTTTTTCCAATTCAGTTGCTGAAACTAAAATTCATAAAACTGTGTTAGGCTCTGATCACTGTCCTGTAAGCATTACTCTTAAATAATACTAAAGAAAGAGGCATTTAAAATGATTGATTTAATGAAAAAAGAATTATCATTTCCAGATGGAAGAAATGTAATTATTGGTTTAAATAAGCCTGTTGGCAGATATTTAAATAATCCAATTCTTACAGCTAAAAATGTCAACAAAGTTTGGATTAACCCTGCGCATCAGGTAACCACAGTTCATAATGCCGGGGTAATTTTTACAGGAAATGAATACCTGATGCTTTTTAGGTCACATTTAAGGTGTGGTATAAGTGTAATTGGAATTGCAAGGAGTAAAAATGGCGTTAACAATTGGAAAGTTGATCCGAAACCGGCATTAGTACCTGCACATGAAAATGATATTTTTGCGAAAGGAACAGACAAAAAACAGCTTATTGAAAATGAAAGTGGCGGCCTTGAAGATCCACGCATAACTAAAATAGGAAAAGACTATAGTATAATTTACAGCGCATATCACGCAACTGTAAAAGATAGACTAAGAGTTTCATTAATTACTACTAAAGATTTTAAAAATTATGTCAGGCGTGGTCCGATACTTGATTGTGATATGAGAAACGTAGTATTTTTCCCTGAAAAGATTAATGGTAAATTTGTTGCCCTATTTAGGCCTAATGATGATACAGAAGGTGTTTTTGCCCAGATTAGAATAGGTTACAGTGATGATTGGAGGATTAACAAATGGGATGTTGCTGAAAAACCTTTGATGCAGACAGGATTTGGACCAAGTTCGTTTCAGGCAAAGATTGGTCCATGTGCTCCCCCCATTAAAACAAAAAAGGGATGGATAAATATTTTTCATGGCGTTAGAGGAACAATGGATGGAAATCCTTACGTTCTTGGAGTAGCACTCCATGATCTTGAGAATCCTGCTAGTATCAAAATGTCCGGTATTCCTGTACTGTTTCCAACAGCATGTGACTGTGTTGTTAATGATAAAACTTATGTGCACGTTCCTAATGTAGTCTCTTGTTGTGGTGCAGTGCCGTTAGGTGATGGTAGAATTCTGATATACTATGGTGGGAATAATAGTGTTATGAATGTTGGGATTGTACACGAAGATATATTGTTTGAGCTATGTGAAAAATATGGCCAGGATCCATTAACAGGTAAATTGTTATTTGATATCTGATTTTAAGGTCACTAAATAATCAAACAAGTTTAACTTGTAAAAACTGGAGAGATTGTTAATGAACAAACAAATTAGAACTAAAAGTATCATCTTTTTATTGGGATTTTTATTATCAATAGGAATGTTTGGAGTGTCGGCTCAAGAGCTCAAACAAGCAGACGACAGTTGGGCAATGATTCCTTTTGTAAAGCAGAATAAGTTCAATCCAATATTAAAGCCAAAAGCAGATTCTGTATACGCAGATCCTCTGACAAAAAAAGAAATTCATTGGGAATCAGGGCATATATATAATCCTACTGCAGTCATAAAAAATGACGAAGTATATCTTTTGTATAGAGCACAATCTGATACTAAACCTCCTTCACCTTCAGTTGTGGGTTTAGCTAAAAGCAGTGATGGTATAAACTTTGAGAGGATAAGTGGAAAACCAGTACTTTATCCAGAATACGATTATGAGAAAGATGGTTGTGAAGACCCCCGAATAGTTACGCTTCCAAGCGGTGAATATCTTTTGATGTATTCAGGTTATGATGGGAAAACATCCAGGCTTTGCAGTGCATTAAGTAAAGATTTAACTAATTGGGAAAAATTAGGACCTGTATTTAAAGATAAGAAATACGAAAACCTGTGGTCTAAATCCGGCTCTGTTATTACTAAATTAAAGAATGATAATTTTACTGCAGAGCTGATTAATTTTAACTTTAACAACCAAAATGATAAAGTTAAAAAGAAGTTTGGAATGTTTTGGGGGGATACAGATATTTTCTTTGCAACAGCTACTTTAGAGAATCTTTTAAAAGGAAACTGGGAACTGGTATTAGGAGAGATTGGATTTCCAAAACCAGTTATAACTCCTAGGGCAGGATTGTTTGATAGCCGGTTATGTGAATCGGGACCAGCTTCTATCGATAATAGTGGGGAAACGCTTCTTCTTTATAATGGAATGAATCTAAAGAAAAATCAATTTGGGTTTTGCAGTGAACTTACAAGTAACGAGTATACGTCAGGTCAAGTTCAGGTAAAGACAGACAAACCATTTGAAGTTCTTCATAGACTTGATAAACCTTTTATGAGAGTAACTGAAAACTATGAAAGAAAAGGTTTAGTGGGTAACGTAGTATTTATAGAAGGCATGGTTTGTTTTAAAGGTAAATATTATTTATACTATGGATGTGCTGATTCTCTACTTGCAGTAGCTGTACATGAAGTTAAAAATCCTCAAAAGATCAAAGTGATAAGTATGCGATCTATACCTTTCAAAGTAGAAAAAGATTGTCTAGACAGGAAGGCTTCTTAGCTCACCTACTCAAATATATTTGAGGTTGTAGAAGGTGTAAAATTGATTCAAATTTTTGAAAGCGGTAGTCTATCTGGCGAAATCTCTATAGGTTTCAGATGTGGCTATTAGTTATAAATCTTTTCAGGATTTTATCCTGAAAAGGTAGAATATTAGTAGCCATAGGGAGGCCTGTCCGCCAGAGCCGGGTAAAACTTGGCTCATCTTAGGTGTTAAAAAATATAACCTGAATTATTCATGCGTTGAGTTTGCTGTAGTTACGAGGAAACAAAATGTAGCTGTACTTTGTACTGCAAGTTGAAGTTGACGAAGTAGATGCAGTAAAATCGATGCACTTTCAGTAAAAAGAAGAAAAATTTTTAAGAAAAATGAAGTTTTTCGCATGTAAAAGTATAAGTTCCTTATAGTAAAAGCAATAAAAACTTTTTTCGTTTTTTTATGAATAATTCAGGATAAAAGGTCAACTCTGTAATGGGTTGAATAAAAGAGAGATTCTAAATATCCTTTAGTAGAATATTTGACGGAGAAGTTTCTAAAGTATTCCTGAAATCGTTTATACATGTCTTTATTGTATCTAGTTCATCAGATTTAATAACCGGCAGTTCTTTATGTTTATGTGAGTTTAGTGCATTTATAACATAAAATATGGATATTTTATCAACGCTGTGGGCAGGAAAAAAAGTAAAGTTCATTTTTACCGGATCTACAGGGATTTTTACGATAATATTTGCTTTTACTAACTCATCTAGCAGTTCCCTTGTCAGTAAGATAGGTATTTCCAGCTTGTGTGAAATCTGTTTGAAAGTTAATGGAGGTATATCTGCACAGAAATTCTTAACTATCAGACAGGCTATCCTTACAGATATTATTTTTTTCATATTATCGCTGATGTGTTTAGCAGAATAATTGAATTCGTAATCTTCAATATTTTGAGTAGCAAATGCAATTTCAGCACCTAATAATACTGTCATCCAGGTGACCTGTACTAATATTAGGAAAAGAGGCAGTGCTGCGAAGCTACCGTATATAGCATTATATGATGTGACACCAATCTGGAAGTGAATATAAAGCCATTGAATGAATACAATAATAGTACCTGCTATTATTCCGGCAACTGTGGCGGATTTAATTTTTACCCTGCAGTTAGGCATTATTAAATACACGAATGTAAATAGGATCCATACTAAAAAATAAGGAATAAGTGAAGTGATAACTATTGTATACGTGGAAGGTAGCTTAACAATAGAAGTAACCCTGGCCGCAATATAGACAGTAAAACTTCCTGATAAAATAAATAGAAGAGGACAGATAAAGGCTATTGAGATGTAATCTGTAAGCTTTCTAATATATGTTCTGTGAACAGAAATTTTCCAGATAGCGTTAAAAGAGTATTCAATATTGCTCAATAGTTTAATGATAGTCCAAAGCAGCACAATAGCACCTATTCCTGCAATTAATCCGCCCCTGGTCCTTGCAAGCAGGTTCGTAGAAAAATTTACTACTTGATTTAAGACTTCTTCATGGCCTCTGAAACTTTCGTGAAGTTGTAACTGCAGTGTTTGTTCAAATCCGAATCCTTTGCTGACGGCAAAGATAAGGGCAAATACAGGAACTATAGACAGCAGGGTATAATATGTCAACGCGGAAGCTCTTATATGGCATCTGTCATCCCTGAATCCCCTAAAAGCAAGTATAATTATTTTCAGGTGTCTTATAGTCAGAGATTTACTGCGTGAAATATTCTTTTTATGTATATCCCACATTTCTGTTTTGAGAAATTCTATAAATTTATACATCTTAATTCTTGGGTTTTTTTGTGAAACGGTTTTCTGTTCCGTTTAAAAGCCGCTTAATATTCGAAGAGTGTTTGAATACAGCAAACAAAGCTAAAAAGACAACAAAGCACTGGAGTGAAACAGGGACCGGATAAAAATTAATTGCAGAAAAGAGTATAGTTAGGACCGCTACTACAACCGCGGCAAGTATACTTGCAAGAGATACATATCCGGATATTTTTAATACAATATACCAGAAAATCAAGCCGCAGATTATAGCCGGGGGAGCTATAGCAACCAAAGCACCTGTACCGGTCGCAATACCTTTACCGCCTTTAAATTTCAGGTATACCGGATAGATATGCCCTATTATTGTAATTAGTACTACTAGAATAACGATTATTCCGCGTAAGTTGCTTGGAATATTAAACAGACCTGGAACAAAAGTATTAACGCATAAAACAGGTATAAAGCCTTTTAAAAAATCAAGGAAGAAACAAAAAATACCCCAAGGCTTTCCTACAGTGCGAGTAACATTGGTTGCCCCGGTACTGCAGCTTCCGTGTTCTCTTATATCAATACCTTTAGCTTTTCCTATGACAAAACCCCATGGAATAGCACCAAACAGATAGGTAATAACGAAAAGAATTAATAAATGTATTATGAGCATGTGTTAAAAACCTCTTTTTAATAAATTGAAAAGTATATGGATTTATTTTTAAGTTATTGATTATTATCAGAAACTATATATTTATCAAGACATAAAAAGATAAAATAAAATTTGCCTTGAAGAAAATCCTGCTTTTTATAATATTATACTTGTAGAAATTAAAAACAAAGCCTTTTTATAGATATATATTAAATTTTTAATTATAGCTGATCTCAATGGTTGATATGCTATGTGAATGTTTCAAGAGCACCGAACTTCCGGGCGGGAGTTTTATCAGGGAGAATCTGTTGAATGTTAAATACAGAATATTGGACAACTCACCCCTTAATACCCTCCCAGGAGGGGAACAAAAGGGGTGGGTAACGAGTATCAAGGATCAAACATCGGGAATCTAGTTTCATGAAAGGATGATGAAAAAGCCAAAAAACGCTGTTTAATGTTGGGAGAATCAGTAGCAGAACTGGCGATGAAATTTTCTTAATTTAGAAATTATAATTGAGAATTTAGAAAAATTAGGCTGACTGTTCTAAGGTGTATAATTTAAAACTAGAGAGTTTTTTTTCACGCCAGCTCATTTCATTCACTCAAGACCATGCTTTGCGTGGTGAGACAATTTTAGTTGCGGCTATGCTGCTCCGGGGAATTAGAGGATAAAAAAAGTAGTTTTAGGAGAGAGTTTTTAGGTAATATAATGGTTGAAAATATGCACAATAAATATATGCGGATGGCTATAAACAAGGCTAAAAAAGGATGGGGAAGGACAAGCCCCAACCCAATGGTAGGTGCTGTAATTGTTAATGATAATCAGGTCATTGGTCAAGGGTATCATAAAAAGGCAGGTACTCCTCATGCTGAGATTAATGCTATTAATTCAGTCCTGGATAAGCCTGATTTTAAAAAGCTGCTATCTTGTTCTACCATATATGTAACACTCGAACCTTGTTCTACTTTTGGAAGAACACCGCCATGTACTGAAGCGATAATAAATGCTGGAATAAAAGAAGTCGTAATTGGAACATTAGATTCAAACCCTGAACATGCTGGTGCAGCTGTAAAAATACTTGAGCAAAACGGAATTAAAGTAACTGTTGGAGTTGAAGAAGAAAAATGTATAATATTAAATGAGGCATTCTTCTACTGGGTTGTACATAAAAAACCATTTGTTCTTCTGAAAATGGCTATGACGCTTGATGGAAAAATAGCAACTAAAAACGGTAATTCTCAATGGGTAACCGGACCTATTGCACGAAACCGAGTACAAAAACTGAGGAAATGGGCAGATGCTATTATGATTGGAGGTGCGACTGCGCGTATTGATAAGCCATCATTAACTGTAAGGGGTAGTAATAAAAAAGCCTTGAAAAACTGGGTACAACCACGAAGGTTTATTGCTTCATTTTCAATGACTCAGGCTGAATTAGATGTAATATTTCCAAACGGAGCTGAACTGATTAAGGCTGATTCTCAGTCCGACTGGAACGATGTTATGACTCGCCTGGGAAGAGAAAATATAACTTCAATTCTTGTTGAAGGCGGAGGTGAACTTGCAGCTCAACTACTTAAAGCAGGAATTATCAACAAAGTGGAATTTCATATTGCACCTAAAATATTAACTGGCCGTAATAGCAGACCGGTTGCCGGCGGCGCTAATCCCTTTTCTCTCGATGAAGCTCTACAATTGGCTAACGTAGAAATAACCAGATACGGAAAAGATATTGCAGTATCCGGGTATCTGAAATAAAAAGCTAAATATTATTATTGTATTTTTACATGCTTCTTTAAAATGGGTGGTGCATCAGAAAAAATTAAATTCCGAACAATAATTAGAGCTTATCGGCAATGTTTTTTATCTTTTTGAAATATTCAGAATCTACAATTTCTGCTGCCTGCTGCTCTTTGTGAATCTCATCTATTTCAATCTTTAATACATTGAGTTCATTGTTTAATTTGGATATTGTCAAACTGAATCCCTGTATAATTATTAAAAATACGACGATGATTATTG
>CAZGAI010000085.1:0-10747 GCA_964523175.1 uncultured Victivallales bacterium
AAACTTCAACGGGAAAAACCTCTCCTGTAAATTTTTTATGCATCCATTCAAATCTATGAAAACCATTCTTATATGCAATATCCATCATTTCATTAGCTTTTTCAAAAGAATCCCTGCCATCCGGCTGCTTTTTTGGAGATAATTTAGATGGATGCATAACAAGAACATCTTTTTTGGATTTTGCATTTAAAAGTTTAATTGTCGATTTATTACAGTCTACAAAATTATTACCGGAAATTAATAACAACGCATCTGCCGCATTATAGAAAATATTTTTAAATGAGTGCTCTATTTTTCCGGACTTAAGCTGTTTTTCATGCCATTTTAGAACATTATTTATTCGCATCTTAAGTTCTGTTTTTGAAAAAGGCTTTTGTATATATTCGACTGCGCCTGTTTCAAATGCTTTCTGTAAATTTTTATCTGTGCTATAAGCTGTGAGGAGGACGATAGGGATATTAGGGTGAATTTTTCTAATTTTAGTGCATAATTCAAACCCGTTCATAATAGGCATGGATATATCCGAAATAATCAGGCTAGGTAGATTATGCGCATTATCATTTAAATAATTCAGGGCTTCCAGCCCATTGTAGACTATGTCAATCGAATGATTTTCTTCTCTTAGAAATTCTGAAATTATTGAGGAGTCGGCGGGTATATCCTCTACGATTAAAAACTTAAGTTTATTATCCATCTTTTGATTCTTTTATTTATAGTTCTTTAGTCTGTTTAGTTACTTTGTCAAACATTGAATCTAATGAGAGAAAAACATCTAGAATTTCAGGATCAAAAGCTTTATCACGGTAAGTCATCATTATTTTTAATGCTTTATTGTGAGTATAAGCTTCTTTATATATTCTTTTTGATGTAAGAGCGTCATATACATCAACAATTGCCATAATACGGCCAGCTAGTGGAATTTTTTCTCCTGCTAATCCATATGGATATCCGCTGCCGTCCCATTTCTCATGATGAGAAACTGCGATTTCCCTTGCGAGTATAAAGTAGTAACTATCCTGCAATTCTGAACCGGCTATCTTTAATAAGATTTTTTCGCCAGCTACCGCATGTGTTTTAACTATTTCAAACTCTTCCCGTGTTAGCTTTGCAGGCTTAAAGAGAATTTTTTCAGGGATAGTAATTTTGCCAATATCATGAAGGGGAGTTACTTTTATCAGTAGATCTATAGTTTTTTTATCCAGATATTTATTAAATTTAGGGTGTTCTCTTAATTTATCTGCCATAAATTTTATGTATTTCTTACATCTTTTAATGTGAGCGCCGGTTTCATAACTTCTAAATTCAGCAAGTGAACCAACTGTTTCAATAGTATTAGTTTGAGTTAATTCAACTAGTCTGGTTTGTTCCTTAACAAGATATTCCAGGTTGTCCCGTTGATGTTTAAATGCAAGATGATTCATAATTCTTGCTTTTGCAAGTGAGACATTAAAAGGTTTTGTAATATAGTCTGCGGCTCCAATTGCAAGGCCTTTAGCTTCATCCTGTTCGTCTGATAATCCAGTCATGAAAATAATTGGTATATTTATTGTATTTCTATTTTCCTTTAATGTGATACAAACTTCATATCCATTTATATCAGGAAGCATAATGTCAAGTAATATAATATCCGGATTCCACTCCAGTGCTTTTGCTATCGCGTCCTGCCCTCTTTTTGCTATCTGTATTTGACACTCATCCTGAAGTGTGGAAATAAGCAGTTGTAATGCTGTCGAGCTATCATCAACTATTAAAACTTTATGCATTTTAAAAGTATCATTCATAAATGCCACCTTATTATATTTATTTACTGATTTACTGATTTACTGATTTACTGATTTACTGATT
Organism: uncultured Victivallales bacterium; assembly: GCA_964523175.1. GTDB lineage: Bacteria > Verrucomicrobiota > Lentisphaeria > Victivallales > GWF2-38-69. The sequence goes on from CAZGAI010000085.1 coordinate 1,846, forward strand.
TTCTTTCTTAATTTCTTAATTGCATCAGAAGCTTTATCTACCTCAAGTAACTCAATGTAATCATTAAATGTACAATACTCTTCATAAAACTCTGAATTTTGTATTTTCTCATTTAATTCCTCACTAAGCGACATAGTTTTAGTAATATCAATATTAAAACTTTTAATGATTTGGTCAATTAAAGATATAAATTCTTTGTTCTTATATGTTTCCAGTAATATATATGTCTCTGCCTGTTCAATTTTCGGAGTGAGTTTGCTGGTATTAGCTTTTATAGAATTTAAAACAAATTTCAATTCAGAACAGAATAGTTCAAGTTTTTTTGAAATGTCTTCTTTATCTTTTTTTTGAATCGCTTTTTCAAGTTGATCTGCTTCTTTATTTAATTTTTCTGCGCCAATCCAGCCAGAACTACTTTTAGTTGTATGGACTATTGATTGAATTTCATTTAAATCATTTATGGATCGAGCAAGTTCAATACGTTTTAATATTTCTGCATTGCTGCTTAAAAACAGCAGCAACTGTTTTTTAAAAAGTTTAATGTTATTGTCCAGCATATTTAAAGCTTTAACATTTGATATTCCGGGTATTATCGGTAGTTCAATCTCTTTATCTGATATAACTTCTTGTTTGGTAAATGAGTATTTATTAATATGTTTGCTGATCATTGCCATAAATTTAACATAAACAAAAGGTTTACTTATGTAATCATTCATCCCGGCTTTTAGGCACTTTCCTTTTTCGTCAGCAAGCGCATGTGCTGTTAAAGCAATTATGGGAATATCTTTGTATTTTTCATTTTGTCTTATTATAGAAGATGCTTCATATCCATCCATGATGGGCATTTGCAAGTCCATGAGCACAAGGTCAAATCTATGTTCTTCTAGTAAATTAAGTGCTTCCTGTCCATTATTTGCAACTTTAACATTCATTCCTTCGAGAGCTAGAAATTCCTTGCAAATTTCCTGATTGACAATATTATCTTCAACCAGAAGTATAAGTGCTCCTTTAATATCAGATTGTATTTTTTCTTTTGAAACACCAGCCAATGGGTAGCTTTTGTTCATATCATCTTTATTGCAGAATATATCTACTATAGAGTTATATAAATCAGATGGACAGAATGGCTTTTCTATTAAAGAAGTAATTCCTACAGTTTTGGATTTTCCAACTATATCTAATTGAAAGGGATACACAAACATAAGAATAAGCGGTTTTTTGTTAATTTTTATGTTGTTTTTAATTTTTTCAGCAGCAACTATGCAACTGATATCAGGGATATTATAGTCAAACAATACAAGCTGATAGGGAGTGTTAAGAGAAGCTGCTTGTTCAAGTTCCAAAAAGGCTTCTTCTGAATTATCAACAGCATGAACATCGCATTTGAATGAAGTGAGCATTTTATTCAGAACTTTTTTTGCTACCGGTAATCCATCAATAATAAGAGTTTTTAAATTCTGTATTTGATTTGGAATAACATTTGATTTTTTTGTATAGTTTTTCGGAACTTTAAAAGATGCGGTAAAGATGAACCTGCTGCCTTTGCCGTATTCACTATCAGCCCATATTTTTCCATCCATCAAATCTACAAGTGTTCTACAGATGGCAAGTCCCAGGCCTGTGCCCCCATATTTACGTGTTGTTGAATAATCTGCCTGAGTAAAGGGTTTGAATAATTCAGCCAATTGCTGTTCAGTCATTCCAATACCATTATCCTCGACTGTGAACTGAAGATTGACTTTATCATCTCCAATATTTCCTAATGATTCAGATTTAAACAGAATCTCTGCTTTTTCTGAAAATTTAATAGCATTATTAATAAGATTAATAAAAATTTGGTTCAATCTCAATGAATCGCCTATGAGTTCCTGAGGAATATCCGGATCAATATCAACGACTAGGTGAACATCTTTGTTTTGTGCCTTAATACTGGCGATATTACACATTTCACTAATTATTTTTTCCAAATTAAATACTTCATATTCCATAGTTAACTTTTCAGCTTCTATTTTTGAAAAATCAAGAATGTCATTAATGATTTTAAGAAGTGAACTGGAAGCAGATTGAATTTTATTAGTATAGTCAAACTGTTTCTTATTTAGTCTAGTTCTCTGCATTAACTGGTTATAGCCTAAAATAGCGTTCATAGGGGTCCTGATCTCATGACTCATATTGGCTAAGAAAGAACTTTTGGCTCTTGTAGCGTTCTGTGCTTTAAGTTCTGCCTTTTTAGCTTCAGTTTTGGATAGTTTAAGGCTGTCCTGAAGCTTTTTAATAGTCAAATGAGTTTTAACTCTGACTAGTAACTCATCTTTGTTAAAAGGTTTTGAGATGTAATCTACACCTCCGGCTTTAAATCCTTTTATAATGAATTCAGAGGCGACACTGCTGCTTAAGAAGATAATAGGGATTTCTTTAAGTCTTTCATCAGCTTTGATTCTTCGGCAGGCTTCGTATCCATCAATACCGGTCATCATAACATCTAACAGTATCAAATCGAAAGTCTCAGTTTCAAGAATTTTTAGTGCTTCTTCTCCACTCATGGCAAACTCAGTATTATAATCAATGTATAACAAAGATCCCAGCAGTTGGATATTCTCTTTTCTATCATCCACCATTAAAATATTTGACTTCTTCATTGTACAAATTCCTTAGATTACTAATGATATACCATTATTAATACATTCTAGTATATATCTAATGAAATTTCACTTCACGCATTTAAGTAATTATCAAAAAGATACAAATCCTGAATTAATATAGGAATAACAAACTTCAAAAATCAAATGTCATGGGGAGTACAATTTTATCTGCTGATTAATGATTAATGATATTCGGGGATAGCTTCCAAGGCAAAATAGGGGAGAGTCTAATATAGTCATTTACTCCTACAGAAATATTTCAGTAGGAGTAAATTTAGATTTTATGTTCGAATTATTTGTTGGGTATATTTTTTAATATTTCAACAAAATAGTCCCAGAACTTTTTAACTGATTCAATTTCAGCCATCTCATCCGGTGAATGCGGGTTCAATATAGTTGGTCCGACTGAAACCATATCCATATCCGGATAGACAGATTTGAATAGACCACATTCCAGTCCGGCATGAATTGCTTTAATCTCAGGTTCATTTCCAAACATTTCTTTATAAATCTCTTTTGAAACGTTTAGAATTTCAGAATTAATATCTGGTTTCCATCCGGGATAAGCTCCCGTATGCTCGGCTTTGGCATCAATCAGTTCAAAAACAGCCTGTATAGTATTAGATACATCGTCTTTAGCTGTATCAACTGAACTTCTGGTAAGAAACAGTACTTTAGCTTTGCCGTTTTTAACAATTACCTGTGCCATATTAGTTGAAGTTTCTACCAATCCCGGAATTCCATCAGCCATGCGGATTACACCGTTCGGTGCTGCATAAACTGTATTTAAAAGCTGTTTTTGACTATTGAGGTTCATAAGGGCTGTTGGTGCATTTACTTCCTCTACTGAGACAGTTAAATCGGGTTCTGCTGCAGATAGTTCACTTTTGATTTTATCAGAAATTTTAGATACATAACTGAGCAGTTCGTTTTCTTTAGGAACAGTTACTATAGCTGTAGATTCACGTGGAATAGCATTGCGAAGTCCTCCGCCATTAACGGAGCTGACTCTTAAACCATGTTTTTTTGAAGCATTCCAGAGAATACGGTTCATGATTTTATTAGCATTGCCTTTTCCTAAATGGATTTCCGCACCTGAATGTCCTCCTTTAAGCCCGGTTACGGATATTTTATAGGCATAAACATTTTCCGGTACAGAATCTTCACTATATGAGAATACGACATTACTGTCTATTCCACCGGCACATCCAATATACAGTTCTCCTTCCTCTTCTGTATCCAGGTTTAATAAGATACTGCCTTTAAGTTCTCCTTTCTCAAGGCCGAATGCACCGGTCATTCCTGTCTCTTCGTCTGCCGTAAAAAGTGCTTCGATCGGGCCATGCTGCAATTCTTTGGATTCAAGAACTGTCATCATTGCTGCAACCCCAATTCCGTTATCGGCACCAAGAGTCGTTCCTTCAGCTTTAACCCAGCCGTTTTCCACATAAGCTGAGATCGGGTCAGTTTCAAAATTATGAACTGTATCATTGTTTTTTTGAGGCACCATATCCATGTGTGCCTGTAATATGACAGTTTTGAGGTTTTCCAACCCGGGTGTAGCTGGTTTTCTTATTATAACATTTCCCACTTTGTCTACAGTTGTTTCCAGGTTAAGGTTCTCTCCAAATTCTTTTAAAAACTTGAGAATTTTCTCTTCTCTTTTAGATGGTCTCGGGACATTAAGGATTTGCGTAAAATTGTACCATAGCTGCTTAGGAGCTAAATCTGAACCGTTTTTGATGTTTTTCATCTGGAAACCTTTCTTTTGCTTAAATTTATTGTTATTTATGCTTTTTTGATATATAATTATGTAAAATAAATTATAAGTCATTTTACCTTAAATAGCATTGTATATATTTAAAAAATGTTTTATTTATATATAATTAGCCTCGATCAATCGTGGCTGGAGTATTATTTAAGAGAAACTGGTTCGAACGTTGTATTCCATTAGCAGTTCTGGGCTTTAAGGTGCTGTATTAAAAGTATGTGTTTCGTGAAAGAGCCGCTTACACGGCATAGCTCGCTGGAGCGAAGGTTGGCCGCGGCCAATGTCATTAAGTTAAGCAGTTTTTAATAGTTAAGTAAAATTTGTAAATATATTGATAATTCCTTGTTCTTAAATTAAAAAGTAAAAAGCAAAGAAGGTAACAAATTGTTGCAGCGGACGCTCGCAAGTTCGCGCAGCTGAGTTCAATTGTTGGATATTCAGATTCATTGATATTTAATAATAAATTACTTGTAATTAAAAAAAAATCTTAACTTAACAGCATTGGTCATCGTGGCTCTTGGATCCTAGGCAAGCGACACTACAAATTACCATGGTTGCGGAGCACCGTAATCCTACAGCACTATCAGGAGATTTTATGCCGATAATCAGAGTTAATAAAATAGATTTTTACTATGAGGATTGCGGTAAAGGCTATCCGCTTATTTTGATATCGGGACTTGGCAGCAACAGTATGAGCTGGAAAACAGTCCTGAATATTTTGTCAAAACATTACAGAGTAATAACTTTTGACAATAGAGGGGCAGGGAGGTCCGGGGCCCCGGACGGTGCATATTCGATTTCTCAAATGACTGAAGATCTGAACGGGCTGCTTGAATATCTGAATATTGATAAAGCACATGTTCTAGGGCATTCTATGGGGGGATTTATAGCACAGGAACTAGCTTTGAAGTACCCAGAAAAAATAAATAAATTAATGCTCTGCTGTACTATGGATAAGCTGTCTAAAAGGAATAAGGTGCTTTTTGAAAGCATGTATTCTTCATGGAAAAACGGTTTGTCAAAATATATATGGTTCAGAAAACTGTATTGCTGGGTTTTTTCTCCAAAATTTTTTGAAGATGAACAGATAATTGAATTTGCAGTTCAGTTTGCCCTTGAATATCCATACCAGCAGACACTGGCAGGTTTTTACGGACAGCTCAAAGCGTGTGAAGGGTTTAGTACTTTTGAGGGACTGAAAAATGTATATCATGATACGCTGGTACTTTCCGGTGAAGATGATATTCTAATAACACCACTTGAGTGTGAAATAATGAGAGATAAAATTACTAACTCTAAATCAGTTGTCATATCCGGAGTTGGACATACACCGCATGTTGAAAACAAAGAGGAATTCTCAAAGAATATATTGGAATTTCTGCAATGAAAAAAGTTTTTCTATTCTTTTCTACAAGAGACCCTGATTTAAGGATTTTTATTCAGGTGCTTACAATGTGCCTTTGTAACTTGATCGGACTTTTCCTCTGGCTGATAGTCAGGCTGGAATGTTCTCCATTAATTGTACTTGCACCCGGTATAATGGTCGCTATTGTTTTCACCCAAAATGAAATACGGGAAAGAATCAATTTAATTTTACTGACAGCCTTTGTTATTATATTGTTTCAATTTGGTGTAATAATGCTGCAGAGACAGAAAATAATGCTTCTCTTCTGGGTTTTTTTTGTAACATATTATATGTTCTCTTCACCAAAACTCAGATATGTAAGTTCTTACGCTCTTCTTCCATGTGTTACTGCTTTTACAATGCGTTTAGGCTTTCTTTCAGCAATAGACCGAACAGCCGAAGCTATTATGTCTGCAGTTTTTACTATAGTTGTTTTACTTGTGATGCAGGAGATTACAGCAAAAATCAGGATTAAAAAAATAATGTTAATGTATGCTTCTGAGGTACACGATTATTTTATGTGCCAAACTGAGATTAAACACAAAGACAGCTGTACATGTACAAATCGGGAGAATCTAAGACTTTTTGCTATAAAAGCCATCAATGTTGTGAACAAACAGGAATATATACTCAAAAGCAACGTGAAATACGCAAAAAATGCATCAACTTTGCTGATGTCGCTTCACCATCTGTCACGAACTCCAAATTTTGTTAAAAATATTAAAAATTCCTCTGAATATGATTCTCTTATAAAATATTTTGACAGCCTTTTCTGTAAACTAGTTGATGACTTAAAGAGAAGCAGAGAAATAAAACTGAATATTAGTAAAAAACTCGTTACCAAGTTCAGTAATAACGACGCAGTTACACTCAATGGATTTTATAATCAATATGCTGTAAAAGGAATTATAAACGATTTTCAACAGATAAACGGTTTTAACCTTGAATAACCCGGAGCAGCAAAGCTGCAAACAGGTTTTTTATGTCCACTAATTTTGCGAATTTTTACAAATTATTTTTTATAAAAGGTATAATAATTCTTATTGGTTTTTGTAAAAAACCAATAATTTATTATTGTAATTGGTGTAATTAGTAGGTAAAAAAAGAAAAAGAACGATTTATCTGGACAGGTGTATCTTAGTGAGTAATATATTTTTCAAACCGGATTATGTCCTGAAGGCTGAAGCTTTCAGAACAGCTCTTGCAATGGCTGTGGGAGTTTTTATTTATAAGTTCTTTCATCTTCCTTACGGCCCCTGGGTTGCAACTACAATTGCTATAATTTATCTTGCGGGAGCAGCCCACAGCTTTATTACTCAAAGAATAAACAAAAAAATAATCGGCGCGTTTCTGGGAGTGATATTTGGTATAATGTCGCTTGGATTATTCGGTTACTACAATTACCATTGGCTTTATATATTAACTCCCGCTGCATTTTTTCTTGCATTCTATACATATTTCATGTCTAAAATGAACTATGCGTATCTAACTTTTTTTATCACAATATATATGTTTTTGACATATAACATTACAGTCCCTGAAAATATAGATGTAGACCTGTTCAATGCTGGAATAGGCAGAATATACTGTGCTATTTTAGGAGTGGGAATATTAGGAATTATCGAGTTTTTTATTTTTTCCCGTACGACCATGCCGAAGAAAACAACAGTACCAATGATAGATCATTTAATCTCACAAAGCCGGCATGCATTAGGAAAAATTATTTTCTGCTATGCAGAGAAAAAAGAACTTGCTGATGACTATTGGCTAAAGGTTTCTGTTTTATCAAACGAACTATCTGAAATAGAACAGCTTGTTCGTGCTGCGGTTTTTGAAATGAATTTTATACCCGAATATGAACAATACTATAATAAAATAATAAAAAGTACTGTAGAGATGATTTTTTCTGTTAGAAACCTAGCCTATATCTGCAATCATAAAGACACTCAAAAAGTGATAATGACTGATGGATTAAAAGAAATCTACCATAAATTAGAAGAGTTTACTGATAACAGAAAGAATGACATTTTACTCAGTAGGTATTTTGCAGCTAAATATCTAGAGACTAGGAAGTTAATTAAAAAAAATTCCGCAGAGTACCTATTTATTCTTAGTCTTTACAAAGCTCTGAAACGTATAGAAACAATTGAAGAATACCTCAAATTAATTGCTCAGGAAACAGAGTAGTAAAACTACACTACAAAAAAATATCATAATTTATAAATACTTTTTCCACTTCTCCCACTCAGTATTAACTTTATTTATAAATATATATTTTTTGGTTTCAGTTATAAAGCTTGCTTTAATACTATTAAGAATAATATCTTTTATTTCATCCAAACTGAAATTTAGCTTTGAATATAAATTCCAATACTCATCAAGGAGTTCGACATTAAAAAAAGCAGGGTCATCTGTATTTAAAGTAACTAAAACTCCTTCTTTATATAATTGTTTGATCATATGATCTTCAATTCTCTGAACATACTTCTTTGTAAATACATGGCTAATGGCTTGAATTGAGCCTTTATTTAATACTTTTTTTCTAAACACTAGAAAACTTGAACATTATATGTTATCATTCAAAATGTAGAAATTTATTAGATTCCTTTTACAAACTGACTTACGCTTAGTAAATATCTCCTGAATACAATGATAGATATGTAATAAACAATTTAACTTAGGTGATCAATAACAATGAAAAAGAAAAAGATTAACTTGATCAATATTTTATTAATTGCAGGTTGTATGTTTTGTGCAGGGGCTGCAATCATTTTTTCTATTAGAAAATTGATATTGATGGCGGAAATACCAGTGGAGAAAGTTACGTTTAATTTTACCTGGCATGATAGCTTAATTTATTTTATGGGCTTTATTTTTGCAATAGTAATAGCTGTATTGATTGCAGACATAATTTGGAATAGACTTCAGAATAAATTTACTACTCATCTTGTATATAGAACCTTTTTTATTTCTTTTACTTCTACAATAATAATATTATTATATTCCAATTTTCTATTTCCAATATTTGATTTTAATAAGAATTTTACATATATATTTGCTAACACCAATTACTCTTCGGTATTT
>CAZGAI010000086.1:0-10702 GCA_964523175.1 uncultured Victivallales bacterium
GTATGAAATCGCCCCAAAGCACCAACACCTATTACACCTACCTTTAGTTTTCTGCCATCCATAGTCTTTCCCTACAGTTATATTTTATATAATAATAAAAGTTAAGATAAATCATTAACTGGTTAAACTTGTTTCTTATCTTGTTTTCAAGAACAAACATGATATTGTTGAATATTAATCATTTAGAAAGTAACTTCCTATACTTACACAATAGCATTATTTTTCATAATTACGACAATTAATTTAACAACATCAGCAACTTGATAAATAAAAAACATAGATAAAATAAGATTTTTCCAGATATACATTTAAACACTTTTTATTGTCGCGCATTTTTTATAAAAGTATAACTGACAAGTAAATTATGACATATTATATTACGATAAAAACATAATAAACAGTTGATTTTTAAGATAAAAACGGCATATTAATCACTTTTAATTTGATTTAAAGGTATTTTTATTTTTGGTTTAGGAGATCGATTTATGTATAGTACAGTAATGTTGATAATATTTATTATTTATACTATAACAGTTTTGTGTTTAATGTTTTATGGCTTTCATTCATATTTTATGATAATACTTTTTTACCGGAAGCAAAAGAAAGCCCGTAAAAAAGTAATTGAAACAGTCAACACTTTTTATGAAACAAATAGTGATAAGAATTTACCTTTTGTTACAATACAGCTTCCCGTTTATAATGAGGCAGAAATTGTTAAACGTCTTATGCTATCCGCTACAGAAGTTGATTATCCCAACGATAAGCTTGAAATACAGGTAGTGGATGACAGCACAGATAATACTGTTGAAATAATTGATAGATATACTGAAGAACTTAGAGAAACAAAAGACGTAGACATTTACGTCGTAAGAAGAGACACCCGCGAGCAATTTAAAGCCGGCGCCCTTGCTAATGGCCTAAAAACGGCCAAAGGTGAGTATGTAGCAATCTTTGACTCCGACTTTATTATTCCTAAAAACTTTTTAAAAAGAAGTATTGCACAAATACATAATAAACCTGAAATGGCATGTGTTCAATCTAGATGGGGCCATCTGAATAGGTCTGAGAACTGGTTAACTAAAGCACAAAGCATAGCTCTTGACGCCCATTTTGCAGCTTCTCAGGGTGCAAGAAACTACAATAGCCTCTGCATGAACTTCAATGGTACTGCCGGGGTTTGGAGAGTAAGTGCTATAGACGCTGTCGGAGGTTGGTCCGGAGACACACTAACTGAAGATATGGATCTTTCGTACAGGGTTCAGCTACATGGTTATAAAATGACATTTGACTTTGACTTGGTATGTCCTGCTGAACTACCGAACAATATGACAGCATTTAAAAGTCAGCAGAAAAGATGGGCTAAAGGTGCTGTTGAGACCGGAATAAAGTTGCTTCCAAGCATTTTTAAATCAAAAATTTTTACATTTCATCAGAAATTTGAAGCTTTTATGCACTTGACTAACAATTTTGCTGCTGTTTTAATGATAGTACTGACTGTATTAACATTGCCCGTTTTAATAGGAGCACCTATTATTCAATATGGACCTTATCTACCAATATTATGGGTTATTGTTGTTCTGGCCGCATTAGCACCTTGTGCATTATATACCGGCAGCGGCGCTGCAACAAAAAAAGGTTTTTTCTCTTTTAAGAATTACCCTATAATGGTTGCCGTTGGAACAGGGCTATGCATTAACAATGCTATTGCGGTTTTTGAAGCTGTTACCGGCAAAAAATCGGCTTTTATACGTACACCCAAAAGTGGTAGCATTAGTACTGAAAGTAAAAAAAGTCAATACAGAGTAAGCAGCAGCAAGTTACTTTCCGGACTTTTTGAGTTTTTCTTAGGTGTTTACTGCTTGATAACTTTTGTTTTTTTTATAGTTCATTATAATTATTTTTTCGGCTTTTTTATAGGTGCCTATGCAGCAGGCCTGATGGTATTTGGCTATAACACCCTGCAGCAGATATGGCTTGAATACTCATTGGCAAAGAAAAAATCAGTTACAGCAAGATAGTTCTCTTCAGCAATTAAAAGTTTTTCTACTCAAAAAATTTGCTAACAGCCTTATCAGAAACATTCTAACCGGCACTAAAATAAGAGATCTCCAGTGCAAAGTACTGGAGATCTGCTATGAATAATTAAAGCTTTTAGGTAATGAGTAAACTTTATTTACTGAAGTTAAAGAAAATAAAGAAAGGCAGCCATCCGTTGTCCATAATATTTATCAGGCCTACCTGTAATCCTTCCATATTTTTACCAAAATTTATTAACCCCCACTGTGTTCCCTTACTGTCTTCAGCTATATTTACAATACCTCCCTGTGCAAATTCAGAATCTTTAGAAATGTTAACAAAAGCACTCTGGGTACCTTTAATATTATTTGTTAATGAAACAAATAAACTCCAATCAGCTCCTGTCACTACTTTGCCTTTTTCCATATCACCGATTAATCCGAAATTCACACCGGTAACATCTTTATTTTTTGGCCAGCCGAAACCAGGACATAATGAGAAGCGAGCCGGGGCTGCATCTTTTGCTGCTTCAGCAATAACAGAGACACAGATTGTCAACAGTAATACGATTGTGAGTTTTTTTAACATTGTTCTTTCTCCTTTGTGTTGCATTGAATATTCGACAAATTAGCGATCCACGTTCAAAATTATATCGAATATTTACTTTCTATGCAACATTATTTAGAAAAAATTAATAAAATTATCCAAATCAAATATTTTCATTTGACATTCTATCAACTGGATTTAATCACAAATAATATCCAACGCTTTATTATAAGCATTTACCAAAATGGCAATATTGCTTTCAAATGCTACATCTGCTTCACGCTGCAGCTCTTTATTTTTTGGAGCAACATGGTATTGCGTATATAACTGTTTAAAAAGAATACTGAATTCTGTATTAAATGCTAAATTCAAGGCTTCTTCTTTTACTTTGTTCATTCTATTCCCCTGATTTATATATTTATCTATTTTTACCTAAAATAAAGCGGACGAATTATTTAAATTTGTTATTTTAAGATGAAATTTCTATATTTTACAAAAAGAGATTGTTTTGCCCTAATAAATGCACTATAGCCTTAAAACAGAGACAAAACTAACATATTTGGGCTAGTACTTTCCAACGGGAACTAAATTGAGGTATGCCTTTATATTCCCAATTTTGAATTTCTTTTTTTTTATATTTACAAATAAAGTTATTTAATGCCAAATCTAATTCTTTTTCATTTAAACAACAATGTATGTGACCAGGTTCTATTTGTATTGTGTTATCAGCAATTGTTGAATTACCCCTTCTTTTTTCTTCCTCTGTGGGGCAGGTAAAATAAAAGATTCCATTTGGTTTTAGCCATTTTTGCACATTACTTACTGCTTTTAAAAATTGTGCCTTGCTGCCATGATAAATTACATTAACGCTAATAATAATATCAAAAGAATTTTCTTTAAAAAAATCTGTATTAAAATCAACAACTATTGTTTTAACATTTAAATTAAATTGTTTTGAATACTTATTTAAATAATCTATTCCTTTATTTGTTAAATCGGTAGCAGTAACATTAAATCCGGATTTTGCAAAGGCTATTGAATTTCTTCCAAGCCCACAGCCTAAATCTAAAACATCAGGCCTTTGTTTTGGTGATTCAGATTCAATAATTTTTGAAATGTCTGGTGTTGCTTTTGTCCAATACTTTTTATTATTTTCATCATTCCATATATTTTCCCAGAATTGTTTATTCTTTTTCATTTGTTTTCTTTTTATTTTTTTCTTTACAAGCAACGATATAATAAATATCATTGGATTATTTATGAGATTTCAATGACGTTATTTGAATTGCCCTACAGAGCCTTCCTCGATTCTCTCACAGAACAAAGTGGTCTTGCCTGTAGTATATAAATAGTTTCTTTAGTATAGCACCACTCTATGTCTTACGGGTATTTGAAGTATTTTTCTATTTCCAGGCAAACTCGTCCTAACTCTTGCATTATTTTATCAATATAATCATTACTAGTAACCAAGCTATAATTTAACGTAAAACTGTTTCGGTTAACAACACATTTTTTTGGAATAATTTTCCCTGATGCAACAATATTCCCTATTCCAAAAACAAATTCAATGACAATATCATCTGTTCTTTCAAGAGGATTGATTGTAAGAACGGTTCCAGCAATTTCCGGATAAACCATTTTCTGAATAATAACCCCTATTTGTGGTTCTAAAAACATTTTTGAAACACCCATTTGATATGTAATACTTCGCCAAGAATACCAAGATATCCAGCACTTTTTGATCTTGTCTATAAGCTCATTTTCACAAACAAATAAAAAACTTGATAATTGTCCAGCAAAACTTGCCTCCATGGAGTCTTCTGCTATGGCTGAACTTCGCACAGCCACTTCTCTGGTGTTCATTTTACAATAATAATCTCTGATTTGATTCTCTAATTCAATATCCATTACACTTTGATATATTTCGTTTTGCATCATTATGGCTATTGATTGAATTGATTGTTTCTTACCTTTCATCTTACTTAAAATATCATTTTTTTTGATATGTATAGTCAACGCAGATGCTGGTATTACAAAGCCTTCAGGTACGTTTATTCCTAAATTTATAATATGGCCAAGTCGCGCTGATTTCATGCCATATTCATTACTGTGGACTTCAACATTCAGATCTTTAATGAGCTTAAGAGAAGTAGTAAAAACTTGTTTAGAAATTATTTTATTAACTTCATCATCAGATATAAAAATGTTTTTATAATGTTCTATTAACGGATACTTTTTTTCACGATTTAAAGTAGAATCTTTAAAATTTGATAACAATCTTACTTCACCACAAAAAGTGTTTACTTCTGCTATCTCATGTTGTTTTAGCTTAGTTGTTGCCCCAGTAGCACCATAGATACAGGGTATTCCCCGTTCTCTTGCAATTATTGATGCATGACATGTTATACCACCTTGTTCTGCTACAATTGCGCCAGCTTGTATAATATATGGTGTTAAATCAGGATCAAGATCTACTGCAACAAGAATATCTCCAGGCGCAAACTGACGCAAAGAATCATCAGTCGGACGAATTGCATGTATCACCTTTCCTCTAACAATAGCTCCTTTTGAAGCAACCTTTCCTACAACAAAATCTTCGTCCACCCCCTCATCGCTACATTTTTTTTGAAACATAGAAGAGTATATAAAAGCAGAAGCATGTTCATCATAATAGATGCACTCAAGACCGTTTATATTGATGTAAAATGCTAAGTCAGGCTCTTTTTTATGCAAAAAGGAATGCTTTAAATTTCCACTCCTCATTACACCTAGCACTTGTTCAGGTGTTAAAAATCTTAATACATTCAATTCAACATTGCAGCGTTGACTTACTTCTTCCAGCAAGAGGTCTAAATAATAAAAATTTTTCAATTCCGCAAGCCTTCTTACTGACTTTGCAAACGCAAATCGAGACATAATTTTAAATAGATGTTCATGTCTAGAGTCTATTTTATATAATTTAGACAGCGAGGATTTCAATTTTCTATTTTCTCTTGAACTGTTGATTTTAGCCTTTAAATCAAGATAATATTCCTTATTTGACAAAATTTTTTGTAAACGTACTTTGTAATATTCATAAGTATACCCTTTTCTATCTCCATATCCATGATAGCCAAGATATCTAAAACGTTTTGTTACTCTTTTTAGAGAATATTTTACCCACTCTATTTTTTCAATATTTTCTTGATTAGTTGAATTTTGAAAAATTAAATCTGCTATATGCAGCAAACTGGCTTCTTCCTCAAGAAACGCGGAACGTCTCTCGTGTTCAAGCAGGCTTGACATTAAAAAACTGAGTTCTGATTTGGCTGCCCCTTGCTCTTCTAAATAATTTTCAAGGTATGATTCAAGACCACATCCAGGCGTTTGTAAAACCTCTGCTACCCATGCGGTTTCATAAACATAACTATGCAAATTATACTGTAATTTATACAGTTCGATTAGCATATTCATTGACAGATTGTTAAAGTTAGATATCGAAACATCACCAATGCTATCAAAAATCGTCTGAAATTTGTTTACCCGATCTATTGTCATTGAGCTTATGGAATATCCAAACCCAATGTTATCTTTGATTTTTTCAATTAATTTTTGACAAATATTTTCAGCTTCATTTCGGAGATAATAAAAAGATCCCTCATTCTCTTTATAAACAGATATAGTTGTACTGTATGAAAAGCCGCAGAATCTTCGCATACCCTTCACCGCTACTCTATGAAAGAGGATATCGGTATGTAAATCATCATGTTGATTTCGCGATGCGAGAAACCAATCCTTGTTACTAATGTATTTTAGTATTTCTGTTTTTTTGTTAAGGCTCACAGTGATTCCAACCATTCTATTTTTGATGGGGCTGTACGTGAAACTAAATAACCACTTTGTTCCACAATAAATATAATTTCATTGAGTAAAAGTTTTAGATAACTAATAATTTTTGGATCACTCGTATTATGTCGCGTATTTTCTGGAAGTATTTTACTCCAATATTCAACCTCAATTTGAAATAACGTTTCTTGTATATCTGCTACGGAAACACAATGAGAACTGATCCCAAAAACATATCCATCTTTCTTAGTTACCGCAATACATCGATGTTTAATTTTAGTAAATTTAGGCAGCGCTTTTGTAGTGATCTTACTTGGATCGCAATCCAATAGATCATAAATAGCTTTTTCCCGGTTTTCCTTGGTGTTTTTAATTAATCTATATTTTTTTTAATAAAATTTGCAGATAAAGAAGAAGTATACTTTAGATTTTCAGGGAATCCTTCGAGTTTATTCGACTTAATAATGTCGTAATAGCAAACAGAATTAAGATATGATAGACGAAAATACTGTTCTTTGGAAACAGACGGATTTATGCTTCTACTAAATATAAAAGCTGAGTGGGAAACAGTATGGAGAGACTTAATTATACTAGAAGGGTCAGTATGTGTATTAAACCTCAATTCTATTTCGATACAATTCCAATGTGCATTTTTTGATGAAAATATAACCATATCATCATTAATTTCTGAATAGCATATATTAGGCAGAAAAGAATCTTCTTTGATTAAAACAATGGCATTTTGTATTTTTAGCATTTTATAGCACCATTGAGCATCTTCTTTTATCAACAAAAAATTAGAAGGTTTAGTTAAAGCTGTACAAATATTTTGATTATCTATCTCAAAATTATTGTTGTAGCAAGATTTTTTAATCTTACAAAAGGCACCTGTATTATTATTGTATAACTTAAATATCATGCAGAACTATCCTCTATGCTTGAAAGCCATAAAACTTCTAATTTCAGAACACCTTACCTCTATGTTTTTTTAAAGCAGGTTAAACTCTTATTATCCTAAATTTAGATATAATTTTTTCGTTGATTTGTTAATCGGAACATGAGATGGTTCTATTTTTTAGTTAGCAGACTTTTAAATAGAAAGAATCCATCTCATGAAAGAAGTAATATTATCTCTTGTTCCTGCATGTTCAACACCACTTTCATATATTTTATCAGTTGATACAGTAAATAACACGGTATTTTATTTTCAGGGAATTTTGCCAATGTTTTCACATTCCCTGAACGATAAACAGTTATTGTTTTAAAGAAAAGAATTATTTATAGAAATAATAAAGCACTTATAACAAAATTAAATTTCATTTTACTGGCTACGTTTTCAATCTTAAAAATCGGCAAAATTCTGATGTGGAAATACTTACGGCAAAATGGTTATTAATATCCGTTAAAACTTTCCTTGTCTGGATTTGAAATTGAAATCCTAATACAAAATATGTGTAAGAAATAGACTTCTTGACATAGCCCTTGATCTTAAATATTTAATACTACTACATAGCTTGTAGTAGTATTAAATTATTATGAAGTAAAAGGCTATTTAAGCATCAAAGTTATTGAAAAACTTCATAACATCTTTAAATTTTAAAAGCAGACTTTTTTAGTTAAAGTTAAACTTGTTTTAGGATACGTGTCATGTCGGATGACGTGATTTTTTAAGCCGAACCGTAAACTTCGCCCCTCCAGGGTAAGCTTAAAACGACTCGTTTCAAATTCAATTTAGATTTTTTCTCCTTTCCGCCGACAGGCGAGCAAATATGATGCTTGTCCGCCGAAATTTTTACTGATAATTGTAGGCGGATATCTGGAACGATGCCTTATATATTTCCGAAGCGGGCTCAGGGGAATTGTCCAAATAAAAAGTATGAAAAAATAGAAAAGTTTTGAGATATAAGGGATATTATTTTTACATAATTTATTCAAAAAACTTGATTTTGTCGGGAACTCTCATTGACTATAAAACTTCAAAATGCATTATAAAGATCATTGCAGGTTAATCTAAGTGATAATTAAGTGTTCTGGAGTTTTGAGAAAATCTTATTACTAAATCGCCTCCCGATCTTGTTGTGAATAAAAAAAAAGAATATAATGTAAATTACGAACAGCTTATGCTGCTATGCAAGAATTTAAGAATCGAGTTAACTTGATCAAACAGTAAGAGGTGGTAATTATGAGTATGTATCGAATCAAAAATCATGTTTATTCTTCGTTATTAACTGTAGTTTTGTTGATATTGTTTGGATGCTGTTCATCGGCTCTAGCAATTTCATCACTGACACAGGTAGAGAAACAAGAAGAAGCAACCCAGTATGTTCAAAAAGCAATTTTGGCTACTTGGTATACGGAAGTAGGTGCTTATCCTGTCAGTGCTCCAGAACAGTTAAGTAACTTTAAAAAAGCAGCCGAAATCGATCCTAATAATATTAACTTAAAGTTTTATCTGGCTAGCACTTATGAAAATCAAGACAAACTGCCAGAAACCATTAATGTATACAAAGAAATCATAACACAAAACCCGGAATATTTCCATGGTCTTTTATGTTATGCTATCTATAATAAGGGATCAAGACATGAAGGTGAATATGAAAAGACAATGCAGAAGTTAGAGAAGCTAAATCCTAAAAAAGCCGAAAAATATAAAACGCTCGTAAAGAGATGTATGGAAATTTCAAGGATGGGCATATCTTCAGAGGTAAAGAAAATATCTAGTGTTATGGCGGGAGTTATTGTTCTTGGAGATGCTCTTAAACATGATGGAACACCAGGTACTTATATGCCTGAAAGAGTAAAAAAAGCTGCTGAACTTTATGCAATGAACAAGAACATAAAAATTATTGTTTCTGGAGGAGTTTCGGAAAATGGTATTACAGAGGCATATCTTATGAAAAAACTGCTTGTTGAAAAACATGGTGTGCCAAGTAGTAGTATTTATCTCGAAGATAGGTCCAGAGATACAGTTGAAAATGCATACTATTCGTTACAAATAGCTAACACTCTAAATTTAGACCATATAACTGTAATAGACAGTAGCTGGCATATAAAAAGATCTTATTCTCTTTTTGAAGAAATGTTTCGCGGTTTTAAAGTAGTTCCGTTGCCTGCCACAGACGTAAAACCAAACGATCCACAGACAAACAAGCAATTAACAGACATTCTTAGAGATACATTAAGAGCTTCAGGAGTGTGGTTATATCCTGGATTATTTATGTAAAATATTGGTTCATAGTAGTTACTGTGGCTTTTTTTAAGAAGAATTTAATATAACAATGCAGAATTCCTTAAGACAAAGCCAACAATAATAGCACATATATATTTTTTACTTTTTTAGAAGAAGTATTGACATAGTTAAAAAAATACGTTAAAATGTTTAACGGGTATGCATATTTGCTGAGAACAGAAGCTGAAATAAAATGTTAGTTTTAGCCTCATGCCAACGTTGATAACTGAATATCTTCCAAAGCTCTTTACTGAATAAATACTTATAAAAAGTAATCATTACAGTTGGGCTTTCGAAAAATATTTAGTTATTTTAGCCTCAAATGGTCTAATTATATATCTAAATATAATATAATATATCTATAAATTTAGCAGGAGGGTAAATGTTAATAATGAGAAAATTTATTTCCGGAGCATTGACAGCTTATGTCAGTTTTATACTAATTTTTGCAACAGGTGTGGCTTCAGAATACGAAAGCAGCGTTATCACCGATAGCTGCGTTTTAACTCAGCCTTGGTGTGATGATGCGAATGACTATGATAAATATAGGTATTATAACATCAAAGACTTTTTCAGTAAAAATGCCGGTAGTTACGCAAGAAAACTTGAAGCAAGACAACTCTCCGCAATTGAACATGGCGCAGACGGACCGTTTGACTGGCAGGATTATAATTACAACAGAGAATATTTGAGTCTAATTGATATAATTTCGGAAGAAACCGGAAATAAAGATGTTCGTAATGATTTTGACAATGGTGTCGGACTTTCGAATTACCCAAACTATCTTTCTGCCAAAAGTAGTATTCTTCATTTTAATCCGGACGGAACCGGAAAGATAAAAACAGGACATACACTTATGGGAATAGGACAGATGCTAGGAGCAATATCCGGGGGGATTATTGGTTTTGTTGGCTCAGGAGGTAATCCATTATTCGCGGCTTGTGCTATATGGGCTACTTTTGCTGCCGGAACGGGGGCGTTTGGAAGTGACGGTATACCCGATTATAGCTGGCTGCAAACTATGTTCAATGGCTTTAGTAAAGATCTTTCTAAAATCCAGACTGCTCTGACTGAGTTTGAGTCTGC
>CAZGAI010000087.1:0-10652 GCA_964523175.1 uncultured Victivallales bacterium
TTAAAGTAATTACTTATTTAAACTGACTTAAGGCAAAATGACTGGTGAGTACCCTAGAGAGCAGCCCATATTTAAAAGAAATGTCTTTTATAGAACATATAAAAGAACTTCGTATCAGGCTGATTACATCATGCGCTGTCATAATTGCCTGTTCAGTCATAGCATTTTTTTTTTATAACTGGATCATTAAACTTCTTTACGAACCATACATGAATCTCCCTGGCAATACACATCAGGCATTATATATGATGTCGCTCTTTGAAGGATTCTTAATAAAGATTAAGGTCAGCATTCTATCTGGGATAATAATATCTTCTCCCGTGCATATCTATAATATAGTAAAATTTATAACGCCGGCTTTGAAAAGAAAAGAACAAAAAGTACTACAGTTGGCACTTCTTTTCGGTTTTTTGCTTGTGCTATGCAGTGTTTACTATGGATACTGCTATATAATACCTATTTCAGTAAAGTTTCTAACAAGTTCAAACTTTGTCCCTCAACATATAGGAATTCTCCTTAACTTCAGAGATAATATTTTTTACATAATACAGTTTCTTTTTGTATGCGTTATTATCTTTCAATTGCCAATAATACTGGTTATTCTGCTTTATATGAATATCTTGTCCAGAAAAAAACTCTTATCGTGGAGTCGTTATGTTATAATAACTATCTTTCTTTTTTCAGCTCTTTTAACACCACCTGATTTTATTTCTCAACTTGCGGTAGCACTCCCGCTTGTTGTATTGTACTTTATTACTTTGGTGATTGCAAAGATATTCAAACTGGGAGAAAAGTAATGTTTTCAATAGGGTTCTGGGAATTAATTATTATTTTTGCTATTATTGTTATACTTATTAAACCGGAACACCTTCCTGATTTTTTTAGAAAGATAGGTAAAGCAGTAAAGGTGTTGAGAGATATTAAAGATAATTTCAAAAATTATACAGATAAAATAATTAACAAAAATGAGGAGGAAAAGTAAAATGTTAGGATCAACGGAAATTATTATTATCGCGGCAGTTGTACTTGTTCTTTTCGGCTCTACAGCTCTCCCTAAATTTGCAAGATCACTTGGAAAAGCTAAAAACGAATTTGAGAAAGGCCTGAAAGAGGAATCTAAAGAGCAGGATAAAACAAAATAAGCAATCTTCGTGGTGAGTAAAAGTAGTTTCAGGAGAGCAAAGGTTTTGGTATGGATAGAAGAGAATTTTTTAAAAAGTGTGTTGTTACAGGAATAGTTGCTGGGACAAGTACGTTTATTGGAAAGAATACTGTTTTTGCTGCTGATAACAGTAAATCATTTGATGTTGTTGCAGTCAGGAATGGTTCACCCGAAGACATGTTTGATACGGGAATTGAATACCTTGGTGGAATGAAAAGCTTTGTAAAGAAAGGTCAGACTGTTTTAATTAAACCTAACATGAGCTTTTCAAGTCCTCCGGACAAAGCTGCTACTACTAACCCTTTACTTGTAAAAAGAATTGTAGAACAATGTATTAATGCCGGAGCAAAAAAGGTATATGTAATTGACCATACGCTTGTATATAAATCTATTGAAATCTCCGGAGTAGGTCCTGCGGCAATAACTGGCGGAGCAGAAATTTTTCCTGCCAACAAGGAAAAGTATTATCGGAAAGTTACTATTCCAGGAGGCAAATCTCTTAAAACAACTCAGGTTCACGAGCTGATAAACAGTGCTGATGTCTTTATTAATGTTCCTATTTTAAAAAGTCATGGTGGTACTAAATTAACCTGTGCTTTAAAAAATCTAATGGGTGTTGTTTGGGACAGAGGCTATTATCATAGCCACAACCTTAATCAATGTATTGCTGATTTCCCACTTTATAGAAAACCTGTTTTGAATATAGTTGATGCATATCGTGTTATGGTTAATGGAGGACCTCGCGGAAGATCAAATTCAAAAGTTATCACCCCAAAAATGCAGTTTCTTTCAACAGATATAGTGGCAGTTGATGCTGTTTCGCTTGCACAGGCACGTCAATGGAATGTATTAAGTGGAGATGTACCATATATAAAAATGGCCTATGACCTCAAACTGGGAGAAATGAATCTTAATAAGTTGAAAATTAAAAAGATTGTCATTTAAAACAAGGCTGAACCTGGATGCACCTAATGATTATTAGAATATTCGTTTCTTTCACAGTACTTGTTCTTTTTGTTTTTGGTTTACTATTTCCGGGAATTTTATTTTTTGATAAAATTTCTTTATATTTATCAGATAGCCAGTTCATTCCTTCGTTCATTAAACTGTATAAATCTGGAATTCTGGGTATTGCACTCATTTTAATTCCTATAATAACAATCTTGTTTGGAAGAATTTACTGTTCAACAATCTGTCCCCTCGGCACTGTACAAGACTGTTTCATTCTCATAGGAAGAAGACGTTTTAAATATTATAGGATCAAACCTCTTTATAGATATGGAATTCCAATAATAACAGTAGTCTTATTTTTAGCAGGAATACCTCTATTTCTGATAGAAGTCGAATCATACAGTTTAGCTGCCAGGCTAATAAACACAATGTCAAACCTATCCGAAAGTTATTATTTGCTAAGTTTCAGTTTTATTTGCTTTATCTCTTCTACTTTCATCATATTAGTACTTATTTTCATGTCTATCTTTTTCGGCAGACTTTACTGCAACACTCTCTGCCCTACAGGAGCTATTCTTTCACTGTTGTCATTCTCGCCGCTGCTTTCAGTCAGGTTAGATGAAAATAACTGCACATCCTGCGGGAAATGTGAAACAACATGCAAAGCCGGATGTATAAATTCCGGGAGTCATACTATTGACAATTCAATGTGTATTTCATGCTTTCGCTGCATATCTATCTGCAATAATAATGCCGTAAAATATGGTTTTAAGAAGCGAAAACGATTAGTTGGTGACGTATGTACGGCGATTGAGACTAAAAAAGAGTTTACCAGAAAAGATTTTCTACAGCTTACAGCTATTGGCATATTAGCTTATCCGACATCAAGGCTTATTTCTTTTAGAACTCCTAAAAAAACACCTTTTACACCTCCTGGATCAAAAGGGCTTAAACATTTTACAGAAACCTGCACTGCATGTCATATATGTATATCAAAATGTCCTTCAAAAGTACTCCGTCCTGCCCTGTATGAATACGGAATTGGCGGTATCATGCAAACTACACTGGATTTCAAAATAGCAGCATGTATCTATAGCTGCAACCTTTGTTCACAAGCATGCCCAAATGGTGCTATCCTACCAGTTTCAGTTAAAGAAAAACAAAAGATAAGCATAGGCACATCTGCAATTAACAAAGAAATATGTATTGTTTATAAGGATAAGACTGCCTGTGCCGCATGTCATGAAATGTGCCCAACTGGTGCCGTTTATATGATACACACCAATATTCTCCCTGCACCTAAAGTTAATAACGATATATGTATCGGCTGCGGGGCCTGCCAGAAAGCTTGTCCTACTAAACCTGTAAAAGCTATAACTGTAACTGCAAGGGAAGTCCATACCGAGATAATAAGTCTTCCTGTAGGGGCGGGTTTGAAACCCGTCTCTATGGATGACGAGAATACAAGTTTTGCATTTTAGTAGAGATGGTTTTAAACCCATCTCTACAGATAATGATTTTGTATCAGTCAATAAAAATTGTTTATTTTATTGATTTGTTTCAAATATGCACTAAACTTAAGAATTCAACCAACAGAAATATAATGAATATGATTGAAGCAAAATTAAATAAAATAGTAAACAGTTTGTTTACAGACGTTCTATCCTGGTTCGGGAATAGCCAGCCAATTTCAGTAACTGTTTCACTGACTGTCATCATAACAGGAATAATTATAATTATAATTGTGCTTGCAAGTGCTTTTTGGTCAGCACAACTTGCTGAAATGGATAGGAAAAAACGTTTTACTCACTTTTTAGTCGGCCTATTTATTCCATGGATATATCCACTCATTATCTATAAAACAATTACTACCTCCAGCAAAAGTGCAGACGACACAAATATAGTCGAACAGAAAGAAGAAGTAACAGAAAACGAAAAAACAGCAAAGCTGTTTGCCAGAATTGCTATAGATGAAAACGGTGAGCTACAGGGTCCTTTTATTTTTAACCTAACAGATAATACGGCACTGAAAGTAAAGCATATCACAGAAGTAAAAGATAGTTTAATTGTTGTAGAGGCTATAACTTCTGCAGGCGAAAGGCAGAAGCTAAGAGTCCCCTTTTCATACATCAAATCCTATTCTAAAATATAGATAAGAGTGACCTTATCTATATATTCAATCTCCCGCCGGCCAGAATTATTTCGATTTCATCATTATTCAGAGCGTGCTTTAATTGTATTAGTTTCTTTGCTCCATTGCTTTTTATAATACAGGCGGCGACGTTAGAATAGGGTTTCAAACCTTTCTCCACACTCCGAATATTCTCTATCCTGATAGTATCTCCCTGTTCAATAGAATCATAATCCTCCTGTAGGTCAAAAGTAAAAGGAATAATACCAAAGTTTACTAAATTTGCCGAATGAATTCTTTCAATAGTCATGGCTATAACAGCTTTAATTCCAAGGAACATTGGACATATTGCAGCATGTTCCCTGGATGATCCCTGCCCGTAACTCTCTCCTGCAACAATAATTCCATGACGACCGCTATCTCGAATTTGTTCGGCTCGTTCCGCAAATGAAGGTTTCCCGTCTTCAGTAAAACACTCAAAAACGACTTTGGAATAATCAGGTATATTACTTCGTAGCTTTAAGTATATCCCGGCCGGCATAATATGATCTGTAGTAATTTTATCACCGACTTTGAGCAGTACACTCCCATCAATTTTATTTGGTAATGGTGAATTAAGCGGAGGATTCCCAATTGTTGGCTTTCGTATCACTTCTACACTCGATGCTTTATCTGCCGAAACCGGGCAAACTATCATATTGTCATTGATTAAAAATTCTGTAGGCAAATCAAGGTTAGGAAATTCAACATTCAAATCGCGGGGATCAGTTATCTGCCCTGTCAAAGCAGCTGCCACAGCTACAGCCGGACTTACAAGATAAGCCTGATCTCCTTTTGTGCCAGTCCTTCCTGCAAAATTCCTATTAAATGTTCGAAGGGAAACACTATCATTGGACGGACTCTGTCCCTGGCCAATGCAAGGTCCGCATGTACTTTCAAGTATCCTGGCCCCAGCTGCAATGATATCCGCTAGAGCTCCTCCTCTTGCCAAGGTTTCCATTACCTGACGGCTACCCGGAGCTATTGCAAGAGTAACATCTTGAGATATTTTTTTCCCTTTTAACATATTAGCAACTAACATTAAGTCCAATAGTGAACCGTTCGTACAAGAACCAATAACAATCTGATCTACCTTTTTATCTCCTAATTCCCTAATAGTTTTAATATTATCAGGACTAGATGGACACGCGGCCAACGGTTCAAGCACGTTCAAATCAATCTCAATCAGCTTATCATATTCAGAGTTATCATCAGCAATTATTTCTTTCCAAACCTTGCCACGTTTTTGAGCTTCAAGAAAAAATTTTGTTTTTTCATCTGAAGGAAAAATTGAAAAGGTTACACCTAACTCCGCCCCCATATTAGTAATAGTTGCTCGTTCCGGAACAGAAAGAGTTCCTACCCCCGGACCAAAATATTCAACAACACATCCCACATTACCTTTTGTTTTTAAAATATCTAGAACTTGTAATATTATATCTTTTGCTGAAACCCACGGAGCAAGTTTACCTTCTAACTTAATTCCAATAATTTCGGGAAAAGTCATTTGAAAAGATTTTCCCGCCATAGCTAAGGCGACATCAAGCCCGCCAGCACCAATAGCTATCATTCCAATCCCCCCGTTTGTTGGTGTATGGGAATCAGAACCAAGAAGAGTTTTCCCAGGTATACCAAATCGTTCCAGATGTACCTGATGGCATATCCCATTGCCGGGACGTGAAAACTTAACTCCTCTGGAAGAGGCAATTGTCTGCAGGTAAAGGTGATCATTTCTATTTTCTGGACCATTTTGAAGAGTATTATGATCTACATATGAAACAGACAATTCGGTTTTAACTCTATCTATCCCCATGGCTTCCAGTTCAAGGTAAGCCATGGTTCCAGTAGCATCTTGAGTTAAAGTCTGATCAATTTTTAAAGAAATTTTTTCTCCGGGTTTCATTTTACCCGATGTAATATGTGATTCCAAAATTTTCTGTGTTACTGTTCCTTTAGCCATTCTAAACTCCTTCAGCTATTTATACTTACTCATTTTATACCAGACATATATAGCCAACACTATAGTTGGGACAGTGCCGGCGATTATTGGAGGAAGATATGCTTTCTGCCCCAGAACCATAAATACATTTGCTAATACCTGATAGAATATCACAACCCCAACAGCAGACCCAACCGCTACGATAACGCCACGGCGTTCATTGCTGGCAGCCAAAGGAATTGCTAAAAAAACCGTTAATAAACAAATCCATGGAGAAAACCATCTCGAATAGAGAATTGTTTGATAGTATCCTTTAATTTCCTTAGAAAGTCCTTCTGCACGACTAAGGAGGCTTCTAATATCGGATGATGTCCATTGATTTGGAGACCTCATAGTATTTAGAAAATCAGCCGGTGTTTCAAAAAAGTGACCTAAATCTGAAAACTCTTTATTTTTATTATCAAAAATCGCAAATTCCCGGGATACCGGAGCTACAATAGACTGCTGTTCGCCCAGTGTGCCGGTGCTATAATCATCCTTTAATAACACTTTTTCATATCTAACAATTTTTACATCACTAAATTTCCAACCATTTACTGGAGAGTATATCGCTTTTCCGGCATAAAGTTCCAGCTTAAGAGTACCTTTTGAATTATACTTCTTAATTTGAATTCCAGTCTGTTCGTTATTTGAGACAAAATTCTTGATAAGCCATGTTCTCTGGCCGTTAGGTGTTCTATACACCAACATTCTAGCCATAGTTTGTATATAGTTGGGGTCCTTAGCTGAATTCAACACAATGGAAGCCTCTTTGATGCAGTTGGGCACTAAAGTCTGGCTAAAATAGAAGCTTAATCCGCTAACCACCAGGCCTACTATATAAAGAGGAACACCACAGCGAAGCAGAGAGACACCTGATGATCTTATAGCAGTAATTTCATTATTCATACCCAATCTGGCCAAAGTATATATCGCAGAAAGAAGAATAGTAAGTGGAAGAACAAATTGGATATCCGTGGGCTGTTCCAAAAGAAAATAGTATGCAAGTGTCGCAAACGAAGCTTTAGTTGCTAATAGCTCACCTAATTTATTAATTAAGTCATTTGCTAGAAACAATATACTGAATGCAACAGTTAAACAGACATATATAATTAAAAACTCTCTTAGGATATATAAATCTAAGGTCGGCATATACCTAAATTTCCGGCCAACCCTTGTATTTATAATATTTCTATCGTTTACCCTACCTGAGTCTTCTCTCATTTTAAATCAGCCGTTCTTTTAATAATTATTCTATTGTTGTTTTGGTTATAATATAAACCAGATTTAATCTAAATAAACTTTTAAGATTTTAATTATTCTAATTTTAATCATTGCCTATACAGTAGAAGCTAAAATTGTACTGCTCGGAATATTGCATCACCTTTAATAAAATCAATTCTTTCCAGCTGCAGGTAAACAATATCCCCAGGTTTATACTTAGAACTTCCTTTAGAAGCAATAAGTTTTCCTTTTGCTTTTCTAAAATTTCCTCGTACTGATTTTACCTGAATTACGGCGGTTATACCAATATCCGGTATATCCGCTAAAATAACAGAGGAACTTACTTTCCGTATCACACTTTCATACGTTTCAACTACTTTATCGTTTATAAGTTTTTGCAAATAATGAAGTTTTAATCTGTCATTGGCAGCATAATATGCCTCATCAGTATTTTTTTCTTTTTCTGTACAGTCAACAGCGATACCAGCCATAACATCAATTCCTCTTATTTTTTTCGATGAATCTATCATCCATAGCTGCTGATGAACTGCTAAATCCGAATATCTCCGTATTGGGCTGGTAAAATGCGAGTAGAGTCCTTTGCCTAAGCCAAAGTGGATATCTGGTTTTTCCACATATAGAGCGCGGTTTAGCGAACGCAAAAAAGCTGAAACAACAATTTCTTCATAACTTTTCCCGGATATTTTGCTTAAAAAGTGCTGGCATGCTTCTCTACCGGAATTCAAGTTGCCGGTACTAATACCAAAAACATTGCTCACAAAATCTGAAAACTCGTCTATTTTTTCTTCTTCCGGCTTAGGGTGTATTCTATAAATTCCGGGAATTTTCTGGTTGGTTAATTCTTTTGCCACTGCTGAATTAGCAGCTAGCATGTATTCTTCAACAAGCTGATCTGATTCACCCTGTCTCTTTTTTTCCAGACCCAAAATCTCACCTGAATCATCATTTCTTAAAACACGAATTTCGGTTGTATTAATGTTAATAAATTTTTCATTCTCTTTACGATATTTACGCATAACGCGGTATGTTTTTATAAGAGAGTCAAGATTTTCCTGAAGCTTACTGTCCCCGTTTTCCGGAACTTTCCCACTTTTAATATAATCTTCAACTTCAGTGAAGTTTAATCTACAGGAAATTTTTATTTTACTATGACACCTCTTATATTTTTTAATTTCACCGGTATTCGTATCCACAGTTAGTAGTACGGTATGAGCCAAACTTGTTTTATCGTAGGTGAGACTCATATTTTTTGTCAGCTGTTTTGGCAGCATTAGACGGGTATTACCAGGAATATATGCAGTAAATCCACGCGCTGCTGCTTCCTGATCAAAAAAAGAGTTAGGCTGTATCCAGGCTGCAACATCCGCAATATGAATACCAACCGTCAGTTCTCCTTTTTTGCCTCCCGGAGAAATTGAAATAGAATCATCAAAATCTTTTGCATCATGAGGATCAATTGTAACACAGTACAGTGAAGTCAGATCTTTTCTATCAATATTAGCCGCCGTCAGTTCCATTGCTTTGTTATCTTCTTCTTCTGTGTAGGGTGGAAGAAGATTAAATTCTAGAATAACGGCTTTCATATCATTCTCAAGATTTCCAACTTTACCGAGAGAACTTATTATTTCACAAGCAGTTTTCTTTTTGCTTTTATATCCATACACCAAATCAGCTTTTACCCAATCACCACGTTTAGCGCCCTTACACGAACCAATAACTTTGATATCATCAGGCATACGTCTGCTTAAGGGCCTCACAAAAAAACCGTCGTTTTTCAGTAAAAGTTCACCTATAAGAAAAGGTCTGTTTCTTTTCTCAACTTCATATACTATGCCTACCGGACCCTTACCGGAACTCTGCCTTGAAGTAGAGTCATCCAAAAGCCTGACCCTTACCGTATCCCCATTAATCGCAGAATTGGTATGCTTTGCAGGGATAAATATATCACTTGAATTATCCTCATCAGCTATAGAAACAAAGCCATACCCCTGTGCTGTAATAGAAATTTTTCCGGTTATATATTCTTTTGATGAAACAACTCGCAATAACCCCTTTTTATCTTTTACGACAATCTTATTTTTATAAAGCTTTTCAAGTATTTTATGGATTTGTCTGTGCTCTTTTTTCTTTCGGAGTTTTAAAGAACGATATAGATCCGGCAAATAACGTGGATGTTCTTTAAGAAGCATTATAATTTTTTGTTTTATCTGCTTATCTGCTAGTCTGATTTTTTCTGAGGACATAGTAACTCCAGAATCTCAAGATAAATCTTGTTTTTGTCTTTTTATTTTGTTGTATAGCTTAATATTATTGACTACTAATAAGTTAAAGAGAAAATTCCTGTATATTTACAGATAAATCATTCAATATAAATTGAGCTAATGATAAATAGAGAGCTGTTTATAATTATAACCTTGTTTGGGCTAAAAAGAAATACTAATTTATATTTCGTACAATTGTTTTTTTAATTTGATTAATACATACAACAAAAATACCCTTATTTTTTGTAATTTTCCTATTTTAATCATTAGTATTTGTTTGAAATTTGTATTTTATTTATTATGTGGAAATAAAATAATTGCAGACTATAATTAGACGTTCCACGAAAAGGTTTTATTGGTATATTGATGGGAGTTTTTATGGACAGGCAAATTTCTAAATTTTTAGAGCTCAGTGACAGTATTTTAAAAGATGGAACTATCGGCCTTCTATGCAACCAGACAGCTTATGACTTTAACCGGGAAAAATACCTCTTTGAAATACTGGCCGAACGTAAAACATTAAAAAGAGTATTCATTCCAGAGCACGGTCTCTTTTCTGAACTGCAGGATCAAATCTCGCTTAAT
This sequence comes from uncultured Victivallales bacterium, assembly GCA_964523175.1. Classification (GTDB taxonomy): domain Bacteria; phylum Verrucomicrobiota; class Lentisphaeria; order Victivallales; family GWF2-38-69. The sequence goes on from CAZGAI010000087.1 coordinate 10,353, forward strand.
TCGACGGAAGCCTACAAAGAACTTGCCTCTGAAGACGATTTTATTTCGTTATATCAAAATAACGAGGGTTCACTGAAAGTTTCTGAAAAACTTTTGGAAGACCTTGATGTTCTGCTAATCGATATTCAGGATACCGGGTGCAGATAAAGAATGCCGTGGATTTCATCTTCACCTTACTGAGAATAAATTTCTCTCTCTTTTATATTCTCTGATACTCATTAAAACTATCAATGAATACCTCCCGGATATTAACCTGAAAGTCGGATAAAGCGCACACTTCAAGCCAATAACACAACTCCA
>CAZGAI010000088.1:0-10652 GCA_964523175.1 uncultured Victivallales bacterium
CTTCCAGATTTATTAAATTCAGCCCGGTTCGTCCAATAATAATCCCAATTACAATGTACCCAACAACACTTGGAAAACGTATTTTTGCAAAAAAAGATCCTCCAATAGTTCCCCCAAACAGAGCTATCCCCAATAAGAGAAGAATGTTTAAAAAATTTTCATGAAAAATAATGTGATTAAGAATATCTGTAGTCATTTTGATTTTTCTGTAAATAAACGATAAACTTCTGATGTATTATCTGCTATAAGTATTTGATTGAAAAGTTCATTCTTTTTTAAAAGAGAAACAATTTGAGAAAGAATTTTGATATGTATTTTATGTTGTGTTGCTCCGCAGATAATCATTACAACTAATTTTACAGGTAGATTATCAATGGCTTCATAGTTCAAAATTCCTTCAGGCTGAATTCCTATGGCAATAATTGGTCTCTTAAATCCTTCCATGCGGACATGCGGGATTCCTATGTGCAGTCCAATTCCGGTGCTCATTAAACTTTCACGGTAAAATATTTTTTTCTTTAGGGTTTGAATGTTGGGAACAGTTTTTTGCTCTTTGATAAGATTTATCAGTTCATCTAATACTTTCTCTTTATCTGTTGACTTCAGATTAATTATTAATTCAGGAACAATTATTGTGTTTATATTCAAAATATCTCCTTAATTTTGATATAGGCTTTTTAACGATATAACGCAGGCTATTAAAGTAAATAGTCAAAATGAAATTAAGTCGTATTAAATAATAGAAACATGTTATCTCTTTTTTAAATATTGACATGTTTAATCTCATTGTTAATTAAAAGACATATAAGTTTTCTAAAGCTTTCCTGTTAATCGAAGTGACCCGTCAAGTATAGTCAAGGGGTGTAGTGGACTACCTGGGATATATATGTCCACTTTTACTATTGAATCTATGCCGTTGCATGTTCCCATGTCTTGAAATATTCCACCTGTGAAAAAATATTAATATTAATAATATCACAATGTCTACAATTGTCCACTTATGTCCATAAGATTATTTGCTTTTTTCCTTTACTAGTAATATTTTTATTTAAAGACCTAATAACAGTAATTAAAAATAGATTGGGAATATGGAAACATTAGATTTTTAAGTGTTATTTGCTCCACTCCTGACTTTAATACTATTTTATTTCATTCATTATCTAGGTTGAGTTTAATTTAAGATGCAAAGTTTAGTTTAGTTTAACATGCAAACAAAAGACATCAATGGGATATTTGAAGTTGTGAATAAATCGACCTATAAAGAATTATTCAGCAATATTATAAAATCTAAAGTTGACAGATACGGCTTTAATGCGGTTGGGCTTTTATATCAAATAAAAAGCATTGAAATAGATGAAGGATTTGAGGTTATCTCATATAATAAAAGCCCGGAAGAGACATATAAAGAAATTATTGAAGTATTTGATCAATTAAAAATAATTTAGGCTCTTTAACTATAATGAAGATTCCTGTTTACATTGTTATCATTTTATTTTTTGTAAGCATTTGCACATTACCAGCTATTAATGCATTTGCAGATAAAGAAATGAGCGGGATTTTAGGAAGCAGAAAACCGGAAACTAACTCAGACATGGTGTGCTGGAGATAGAGAAAATAGTTGTTTCGTACTCTAATAATCTACACGATATTAGTGATAGCAAAATACAGAATAAAATTATACAGCAGGTGCGGTCCAGTTACTCATTGAATATGAATACAAGGTCTGAAAAAAAGGTAGTAATTTCATAAATCAACAAAAAAAATGAAGAAAACATCAGCGACGAAACTTTATCTCACATTAAAAATATCAGTTACCAAGTATCTTGTTTTCACCACCGAGGAAAACACCTTTAAGCTGCATTTTTAATGCCTCAGCGTTTGTTGCAAATTTAACAGCTTCCTCTTCAGAAATACTTCCCTGATTTACCAGGTCAACAAGGGCCTGGTTAAATGACTGCATTCCTTCGTTTCTACTGTTTTCGATAGCTGCAGCAAGCTTAGATAGCTTATTATCTTTTAAAATACTTTTAACAATAGGAGTATTGAACATTATTTCAACAGCCGGTACAACTCCTTTACTCATAGCCTTCGGTACCAGTCTCTGGGAAACTATTGCAGCTAAACTATTACTCAATGAAGAGAGAAGCCCTTTATGTTCACTCGCATCATAAAAATCAAGTATCCTGTTAATTGACTGTGACGCGTTCATCGTATGCAGTGTAGAAAATATAAGGTGTCCGGAATCAGCTGCCTTAAGTGCAGCATCAAAACTATCTCGTGATCTCATCTCGCCTATAACAATAATATCCGGATCCTGGCGAAGGCTATGAATGAAAGCAGAGTCAAAAGAGATAGTATCCAATCCTACCTCTCTTTGCTCAATAAACGATTTTTTATCGGTGAATTCATATTCAATAGGATCTTCAACAGTTATTATATGCTTGCGATATTGTGCATTGATAAAATCAATAATTGCTGCTAATGTGGTAGATTTGCCCGAACCGGTAGTACCGGTAATAAAAACAATACCTCTCTCAAAATGGGGTATCTTCTCTATTTGTGATGGTAACCCCAGCTGTTTAAAATCAAGTATTTCAGATTTTACCACTCTCATATTAATTGCAGGAGCTCCACGCTGCTTATGAATATTAACACGAAATCTTCCAATTCCTTTTTCAACATAAGAAAGGTCAACGTCACCTATTTTATCAAAAAGCTTCAGCTGGTCATCATTTGTTATAGTATCAATGAATTGCACAACACAGCTTTTATCTGTAACAAAGTCACAATCTACCAGTTCTCCACTAATCCTTAATACAACATCACTATCAGGTTTTATGTGAATATCAGATGCGTTTTGTTCTGAGGCCAGTGCCAAAATACTTTTGAGTGAGTTAGCTGACATTTACTTATATCCTTTTTATTTAGTCAGTTTATTTATTTCTTTTATCTGAGTTTTGGTAGAAGAAACTTCACCCTTCATAAGTTCACCTAATTCACCTCCACCACCGGGCATATTATCGAGTTTACTGAGTAATCCTTTCAGTTTACTGCTCTGCAGCTTTTTCGTTGCAGCCGCATTATCAGCCTGCTGCTGCTCGTCTCCTGCTCCATCGTCACCACCACCGCCACGAGAATTAGAAATCTTCTTAAGTGAGTCAGCTAATCCGCTAAGTTCTTTTTTATGCTGCTGCGTTGTAGAAGCATTGTCTGCCGTCTTATCCTCTGTGATCAGTTTTTCCTGCTGCCTGCTTTTTGCCAGTTCCTCCATCTTTTCTTTTTCAATTTTTGCTTTTTCAACAGCCTGAGCCTGCTGTTTATTCAACCATTGTTGATGTTCTTTTTCATAATTGGCGGCTTTTTTAGAATTATAACCATATTTCTTTTGAATAGGGGCCGGCAATTCATTAAATTTTACAAGTTTGACTGTATTAAAACCATCTTTACCTGCAAAATTAATCAATATACCATCAGGCATAGTACTGAGAACATCGGCATTCTTATATACAGTACCATCCAATGCAGTTATATCCGCACCTTTCAAAACACAAGAAAAAAATAATACTGAAAACAAAAATATAGACAATCGCTTCATAACCTCTCCTTATAAATATTATAACCTAGAAATTTCTGCTTTTATTTTATTATACAATATTTCAGGTAAACCATCGAGCGGAACAAGCTCTGCATCTCTGCTTCCCCGACGTTTAAGTTCTCCCATATTTTCTTCTTTTAAAGTTTTTGGAGAAATAATAACTCTAATTGGTATTCCAATTAAATCTGCGTCATTAAACATAAAACCGGCTTTTTCTCCACGATCATCAAATAATACTTCCACCCCGGCATCCACTAGCTCGCCATACAGTTTTTCGGAAGCAACCCTAACTTCATCCTTTTTAATATTAATGGCACAAATATGCACGTGATAGGGAGTAATTGACATTGGCCAAATCGGACCGTATTCATCGTATGACTGCTCAATAACAGAGGCCATAGTCCGCCCGACACCAATACCGTAACATCCCATTATCATAGGCTTTGACTTACCGTTCTTATCCAGAAAAGTACAATTCATGGGTTCAGAGTACTTTGTACCAAGCTGAAAAATATTGCCAACCTCTATCCCGCGACTTTCAGTTAGCGGTTCTCCCGTAACAGGACATGGGTCCCCTCCCCTGACTGTAGCAATCTCTATAATTTCAACATTACCCAAATCTCTTTCAAGATTAAAGTTCTTAAAATGGTAGTTTTCCTCATTCGCACCTACTACAAGGTTAGCTGTTTCAGCTACAGACCTGTCTATAACAATTTTGACTTTACTTTTATTTATTCCAATAGGAGAGGCGTATCCAGGGTGAGCTCCTGATTCCTTTATCTTTTCATCACTGGCAAACTCAAGCTGATTAACTTTTAAATATTTTTTCAATTTCAGTTCATTAACTTCGAAATCACCACGAATCATTACAAAAATCAAACAATCATTTTCATCCACATAGAAAACAGCTTTTCCAGTATTTTCCGGTTTAACTCCCAGAAAATCGGCCACCTCTTCAATTGTTTTTCTCCCCGGAGTATGAACTTTCTCTAGATCCATAACATCACCTCCTGGAAAATTCCATGCGGCTGTCGCTATCTCTCTATTTGCTTTATATTCCCTGTCTTTAGACATAAAAAGTGTATCCTCACCCGAATCGGCTATGGCCATAAATTCATGAGAAACAGCCCCTCCCATCATACCAGAATCCGATTTAATAGAAACAACATCTTTCAAACCTACTCTTCTGAAAATATTGGTATACGCTTCATGGGCCTTTTCATAGTAGCCGTCAAGACAGTCTTGCGATTCATGAAAAGAATATGCATCCTTCATTGTAAATTCTCTAACTCTAATTAATCCGGCACGAGGTCTGGCTTCATCTCTGTATTTTCTCTGAATCTGGTATACCATTGCGGGCAGTTGTTTGTAGCTGTTTACTTCTGTTCTGGCAAGGTGAACTACTGCTTCTTCATGTGTCATTGCCAGAACCATATTTTTGCCGTTTCTATCTTCAAAACGCAGTAGTTCCTTTCCTACGCTATCATACCTTCCTGACTCTTCCCATAACTCTCTGGGCAAAACAACCGGCATCAATATTTCCTGACCGTCAATAGCATCCATCTCTTCACGAATTATTTTTTCTATCTTTTTAGTAATTCTACGACCAAGCGGCAATATGGAATAAATGCCGGCAGAAACCATGCGGGCATAACCACCTCTTAAGATAAATTTATGACTGACAATTTGTGCATCTCTAGGTTCTTCTTTTATTCGTCTCCCGACGAGCTTGGACATTCTCATTATCTATTTCCCTCAAAACTTCAATTAAAAAAACTTTATATAAGGTTGAAAACATTACTATTAATTATAGGTGTATTGCTCAGATTTAAGATAACATTACTCCTATAATTTTAAAGCAAACTCTATCCTATATAAAATAGTTCTTAATGGAGTACATTAAAAATAAATTATTCTTTTTATTCTGAATTTTAATTTCTTTAGAGAAAACATTATATAGTTAAAATAACATCTTTATTTCTTCCAAAAAAGCACTATACTAAAATTATAGGTAAACAAACTTACAATAACAACTTTTAGTAGAATCATGAATAAATATAATGTAGTAATTCCTGTATTTAACGAATCCGGTCGAATACTTAAGACCTGTAATGCTATTACAGACTTTCTTAAAGATAACCCAAACTATAACTTTTTGTTTGTTGATGACGGCTCTGAAGATGACACAGTAAAGCTTTTGGAACAAAGGAAAAAGCAGTTTCAAGATATAAACATTTTAGCATTGGATAATAATGCGGGCAAAGGTGCTGCAGTCCATGCTGGTATCATGCAGTCAGAAGGAGAATACGTTTGCTTTATTGACGGTGACCTGGCTTACTCTTTTAACCATCTTCCTAGATTATTTGAAAAGCTTAAAACCTTTGATGTTGTTATTGGTAGTCGTGCACTGGGTTTTAAAAACAAAAAGAAGCTACTGCTTATAAGACGTATTCTCGGGGGAGGTTTCAACTACCTTGTCAGAATTATTATAAGATTACCATTCAAGGATACACAGGCAGGACTAAAAGGGTTCAGACTGGATACAGCCAAAAAAATATTTGCGAAACAAACTGTTTCCCGCTTCTCTTTTGATGTTGAAATTCTCTTTCTTGCCAGAAAATATGGTTTTACTATTGGTGAAATACCAGCCATTGTCGCAAAACATCATACTGAGAAAAATACAAGAGTTAATCTGATAGTAGATACTGCAAGAATGTTCTTTGGACTATTTAGAATTCACTACTATAATATAACCGGCAAATATGATTAAGCTAAATCAAAAATACGCTCTCCTCAGCTTTGATGTAGAGGAATTTGATATTCCACTTGAATACGGTTTTGAAATATCGGAGGAAGAACAGTTTACTGTCAGTAAAGCAGGTTTAACTTCGCTTCTCACTCTGCTTGACACACTTAATATTCGCGCAACCCTTTTTACTACAGCTACTTTTGCCGAAAAATATCAGAATCTCATCAGGACAGCAGCTGAAAAACATGAAATCGCTTCTCACGGATTAAATCACAAGTCGCCGACTGATGCCGGTATTTCAAAATCTAAGACGATTTTAGAAGAAATCACAAAAACAGAAGTTAAAGGCTTCAGGTGCCCACGTCTACAAAAAATCAGTGATGAAGTACTTTCTTCAAGCGGGTTTACTTATAACTCTTCCGAAAACCCTATATATCTACCGGGAAGATATAATAATTTTTTTAAACCTCGAACAGCCTATATCAACAACTATAACATTCTGAACATACCGATATCAGCCTCACCAGTCCTTCGTTTTCCTCTATTCTGGCTTGCTTTTAAAAACATTCCACTTCCTATCACCAAGTTTTTCTGTAAATGGACTTTAATGTATGACAAGTATATAAATATTTTTTATCATCCTTGGGAATTCAGCGATTTAACTTCTTACTCTCTTCCCAGAATTATAAAAAAATATGATTATAAAGCGATGCTAAAAAAACTTGAAGATTATTTAAGATATCTCCAATCTCTAAATGCGTCATTTATAACCATGCATGAATTCGAAGACTTAATCAGAAATAATCCCAAAATAATTCCTACAAACTCATGTCTAAAATAATTCGCTTAGAAAAAATTGATTCTACAAATAACTATGCTCAAAAGTATTTCAGCACATTACCAGACCGCTCTTTGATAACTGCTTGCCAACAAACAAAAGGTAAAGGTCGTGGTGGTAAAACATGGGTTTCATCAAACACATCTAACCTTTATGCAAGTTATATTATAAAAGACTTTTCCTTCCAACCTCATAAATCTTCATGGATTGCTGGACTTGCAACACTCTTCACGATTAGAGAGATAGCTAAAAAACCACACTATTGGATTAAATGGCCAAATGATATTTACCACAAAACTATGAAAATAGCAGGGGTATTGTGTGAGACATCCCTTGGGCAAAATAACCAGGTAAACGGTGTAATTCTCGGCATAGGCATAAACATAAATATGACTAAAGAAGAGTTGGAAAAAATAGACAAGCCCGCAACTTCTATTTTATCAGATACTGAAACTTTCACAGATATTACATCTGCTTCAGAAATTCTACTCTCGAATTTAAATAGACTTTATGATACAATTTTGACTGAAGGCATTGATTCAGTTTTTAAAAAGTGGAAAGAAGAAAATTCGTTAATTGGAAACAGTGTTGAAATACTTTCAGGTAAAAATAATATTTTAGTCGCTAAGGTTATTGATATTGAAAGTTCCGGTAAACTTGTTGTTATTGACAAAAATGCTGATATCCACAGAATATATTCCGGAGATGTATCAATTAAAAACTTCAACATCAAAAAAGGCTAATGCATGAGAATAGCAGTAAAAAGAAATATTTTTTCAAGTAGAATTAACAAAAACAAACACCTATTTGCCAAACCTTTGTTTTATTATATCTTCGCACTAATACTTTTTATCTGTGCCATAATCGTTCACCCCTGGGATTATCAGTATAAAGAATTTATTACAACGCACCGATTTTTAGATATAGGATCCCTTAATTATTTTCTCGGTTTGGTAAGGGTTTTCGGGAACGGAGGCATTATCGCGGTATTAGCGTTGCTATTTGCTGCCTACGGATATAAGAAGCTTGCATACCGCATTGCAGTCTCATTATTAGTAATGGGTATAATAGTTAATATTTTTAAACCTATTGTAGGGCGGGAAAGACCAAACGGCAGAAATAATCACTCCTTCCCTAGTGGTGACACAGCTACCGCTGCCGCATTTTTCCCTCCAATGGCTGCTGAATCAAATATGTTCATTCCCGGTACAATAATCATAACTCCAGCTGTAGGATTCCTTCGTACTTATGACAACTGGCACTGGCTGAGTGATGTAATCACCGGAATGGGGGTTGGATTTATTGCAGTAGGGTTTGCGCTATATTTCAGCGAAAAGAAAAATCGTTTTCACAGGTTTTTTTGCTGTCAGCTGAAACCCAGGCATTATGCCATAATTTCATTGATAGTTCTCCTGGCCTGTTTTATACCTGAACTAATTAAAGGAGGCGGTAAATATCTATCTTTTACCAGTTTCTTTGCACCATCACTTTATGTATGGCTAACAGCTATTTATGTTCCGTTCTTTTTTAAGGGGAGATCTGAAAAATGCAAGCAGATATTTAAGCCGATAGGACAGTTAAAACAGTACTTTAATCAAGATCTCCCAATTCAGAGCTCTGGAACTGGAAAAATGCTAAATTTCACAGCTACATTGTTAGCGATAATATTGGCACTGGTTTTAATAATCCCTCCCTGGATATTTGGTAACTTACGAAGCTTAGCATATGCAGGTTCCGGTATAGGCATAGGTATTATTGTCCTTCTCATAGCTATCCACAAAATCAAACAAACCAATAATTATAAGAGGGTAAAACCTACACTTATTTCCGGAACAATTGTTCTTATTATATTCACACTGCTAACACTGCTTCCGGCATACATCAGGGGATGAGTAGAAATGGGTTTCAAAGAGATGGGTTTGAAACCCATCTCTACTTCAGCCACATTACCTGAAACGGATCAAGCTGAACTTCAAGTTTTCCATTAGAGATACCTATTTCCAAGCCCGAAACTAGATCTGTTAAAGAATCAACATTTATGCCGTACTCTCCAGGCTCAAGCATTAATTTCTGCCTCTCGTTGGAAACATTTATCATAGCAAGAATTGTATCACTTCCATCTATAGATTTTCTAATAAGAGTAAAGACACTGTCGTTAGCAAAAATGATTTTCTGAGATGCATTCGGGTGAAATGCTTTCTGGCTCTTTCTAATTTTGATCAGTTCTTTATACCTGATAAATACTTTATTTCTGAGGGTTCCTTCTTCTGCAAGTTCTTTTTCAAGAGTTTTTCGGCAAAGTTTCTCTCGATTGATAGACCTGTTCATGGAGGTCAATTCTACACCTTTACACCAATTCCTGGATCCAAGGAGACTGTGAATATAAATTGCGGGAACTCCAACCATTGACAGTAAAATTGACTGTGAAGCTAAAAATCTATCTATATTTGCACTCAGAGGAGCATTTTTATCTGAAACAGCATCAAAATAGTTAACATTCAGTTCGTATGGAATTTCTCCTTCAGGTATAGCTTTATATGAAACGCGACCACCGTTTGCCTTTACATTTTCAACAACCAAGTCAAGTTCTTCAGCTGTTAATATCCCCTTTGTAGGTATTACACCAACACCGTCATGCGAAGCAAGAAAGTTGAAGAATGTTGTCTTGTCGGAAACCAGTTCAAGAGAATCTGCCCATTTTGAAAGATATCCGGCACTGCCGGATACAAAAGAATACAAGACTAGCGGAGGTAGGGGGAACTGATAAACCAGCTGTGCTTCATTATTCCCATTCCCGAAATAACTGATATTTTCTTTATGCGGAACATTTGTTTCTGTTATTATTAAAGTTTCAGGGGCAGTCACACTAAAAACATCTCTAAAAAGCTGTATTGCTGTATGTGTCTGAGGCAAATGCATACAGCTTGTTCCAATTTCTTTCCACATAAACCCTATTGCATCAAGTCTGATTGCTTTCGCACCTTTGCCGGCATAGAACAGCAATAACTCTACAATTTTAAGAAAAACATCTCCATCTTTATAGTTTAAGTCTACCTGATCAGTACTAAATGTCGTCCATACAAGTTTATCACCATTTACAGTATTAAACTTTGTCAGCAGTGGTAGTGCTCTAGGGCGAAAAACTTTTGAAAGTTCCGACAAATCCTCAGTTTCGATAAAATAATTTTTATATTCCGGATTGCCTTTGAGGTATTCCTGAAACCAGTCACTCTTCGCAGAGATATGGTTTATTACAGCATCAAACATCAGTTTAAAATCTTCTGACATTTCCTCTACATTATCCCAATCACCCAACTCTTTATTAACCTTAAAATAATCGATTACAGAAAAACCGTCGTCAGACGAATATGGGTAAAACGGAAGTATATGTACGTATTCAAGTTGCTCGATTAAGTTTCAGACCTCACACCTTCTAAATAAAAAGTACAAGTAAAACTCCCCCCAGTAAC
>CAZGAI010000089.1:0-10569 GCA_964523175.1 uncultured Victivallales bacterium
TTTCAATTAATATAAAAAAATAGGCGTTCAATTAGACAGCATTATTGAGCTCTGATTAACATTCAGAGAGTTACCCTGTACTGAGAGAGGAATCTGCTCATACGTAAATGATAAATTCATAAGAATTGAAAAAAGCATTCTGCCACGATCTATCAGTTTCTGCATCAGACCTGGGTTGTTGAAATTTAATTTACCTGGATAAATACAATGAAAAGCCTCTGGATAATTAGAGTCAGATCCGGCCCATATCAATACAGATTCACTCAGAAATTTTATAAAGAGTGTTCGAGGAGTTTTTTGGCTTTCAAACTTCATAAATGAAGTCAGAAACTGATGGTTTACCGGGTTAATAATACTATTTCCCGGGGAATCAACTTGAACCATTTCGTACTTTTTAAGAAATCCCTTTTCATTGGTGAAATATGACATAATGAATAAATCAAATAAAATACATATAATAACGATAGCAAATATTAGTAAAATTAAATAAGAAAGTAATTCAATTTTCTTTTTTAAATTATCCTTTTTATTTGCTTTGGACATAAAGATTTTCTTTCAATATTTAAAAGGAGGTTATTCTGTTGGGGGTTTAGAAAAACTTCTCTCTATTATTTGTTCTGCACTTTTCTTTGCTTTTTCTGTTTCTCTATCAAATTGCTTTAAGCTCAAACCGCTGTCTGTATCATCACTTTTTTCAGCAAACTTAAGAGTTCTAGTCGGATAGGCAAATATGATATTCATTTTTTCGGCAAGACTCATCATATTAAGAATAAAGGTTTCACGTTCCTTCAACTCTGCAGTCCAGTCAGGTGCTAAAAAGAATACATAAATTAAAATATCAACGGAATATTCACTTATTCTGTTTACTCTAATATAGGACTTCCTATTTCTCATATTAAGTGATTCTTCCACTATTGTGTTAATACCATCAACAAAAGCTTTTAACTTATTTGTTGAAACGGTATCCTCTATATGGAGCATTGTATTGAAACGGCGGTAAGTTCTGGCACCCATGTTATTAACATCCATTGTTAAAAACTTTACATTAGGAACTGTAAGGTATGAGTCTTTAAAAGTTCTAATTCTAGTGCTTCTTAGTCCAATATGTTCCACATCTCCTTCCACGTCACCTATAATAATCCAATCACCTATTTTAAAAGGCTTTTCAATTGTCAGCATTATGGAGCCAAACAGGTTCTCTATAGTGTCTTTACCAGCAAACGCAACGGCTAAACCGCCAATTCCGAGCGCAGCCAGAAAGTTGCCCATGTCAAACCCCATTTTATCCAGGAAGAACCCGGAAACTACAATTACTATCAAAATACATAATAACTGATTTATAATTTTTACTGTAAAGCTTGCTTTTATGCCTTCTACTCCTTTTCTTTTAAAAAAGTGAAGTGCTATTGAAGAAACAAGATTCATCAGTACGCAAAACCACCATGCTATTAAAATTGTTAGCACAATCTGAATGAAAATAAAGAGATATATATAGGTGTGTATATACATTATTATCGTATTATTGCAAACATATTGAATAAAGTATAAAAGAAGCAATAATGAAGAAATTCTACTAAACATAGATGCATGATGTAGATAGTTGGGAAAGATCTTGACGTACCTTACTGGGGCAATAATATGTTTTATAATATGTTTTAATAATGGATATATTAAAAATGAAAAAAAACAGGAAAGTATAGCTATTATCCAGTCAATACTATATTGAAAGTATAGTGGTCTTAGAAAAGAAGTATATATCCATAGCCAATGTTCAAATATGTTAATAGGATTATCAAATTTAGATGGTAATAAAGTACGGTGGTTATAAATAGCTAAGACTGTCTGTAAGGTATTTTCAGTGAATACCCATTTATATTCTTTATTCTTCTCATCAATCAAAACTCTGGATAAATAAATAGTACCGTATTTGGGAGAAACGTGTAAAATTTGGGGAAACTGATGCTCTGGATTTGCTGAAACAGAAGAAATACTTATATTCTCCAGCATTAAAACTTTGTATAGAACGTAACTTAAAAATTCGGCGTAAGTATTTCTTATCATTTTAGGTATATTTGATAATTCCAGTACTTTGGTAGCGTTACTAGTTTTAAAACCATATTTATTCTGATAACCGAAAATAAAGTTAAAGTATGACTTTACTGGGCTTGAAAGGTCATATTTAGTTCTAAATACCCATTTACCACTTTGCAGCATTTTATTCCAGGCTCGTTCCATATCTGAGTCAAGAAAGTTTTCATCAGCAAAATACCAATTCCCATCTTTATTTTTATTTATTATATATGTCTGAGCGTTATGTTCATCCTCAAGAATTACTTCTGATGTGTTTCCTGTTGCAGAAAGAGGTACCTGTTCAAAACTGAAGCCAATATTCATCAGTGATGCAAATAGCATTCTGACTCGCTTAGTCAGCTTTGTCATCTGCAATTCATTATTATATTGTAATTGCCCGGAATAAACGCATTTAAAAGCTTCAGGAAAGTAACTATCTGCACCGCACCACAGCAATATACTTTCAGTGAAAAATCTTTTAAAAAGACCTCTTGGGGTTTTTTGAGTTCCAAAATAATTGTCTGACAATAGATAATCTACTCTCTGATCGTGGAAACTGTCGGTACTTGTATTTTTAACAATGCATGTGTGGATTAGAAGAGAGATAATAAAGATGAAAAAAACAATTATAACAATCAGCCGTGCTAATTTTAATTTTTTTTTAATTATTTGTTGTTTCCTTCTTGACAGCATAAAGGTATTCCTTCAAAATTTAAACTGAATATAAAAAATTAACATAATCAGAATATTATTACCAGTTTGAAATAGATTTTGCATTTACATTGATGGACTACTCTGCAATAACTTTTACGTAAAGTTTACGGTCATCCCCTCTTTCAGTGCCATGAATTGCTGTTTCGAATCCTGGCAGATGATTGCCTATATCTTCTAGCATCATCAAAAACTCTAATATAACTTTTGATTTATTATCAATTTTCTCACCAGGCATAATCAAAGGAATACCTGGGGGGTATGGTAAAATCATAACTGCAGATGTGCGGCCTTCAAGGTCATCTAAGAGAATTTTTTCACTTCCCCCTTTTAGTAATTTCTGGTAAGCTCTGTGAGGATTCATAACAAACGCAGGTAGACGGTCGAAGGCATGATACATAACTTCAGGTAGATTATGTTTTGTAATTACTTTATGAAGAGTTTGAGATATATCCTGAATAGTTTTATTTTTGTAAAACTGAGGATATTCTCCATAAACAGAAGGCAGCATCTCTTTTACAGAAAGGTTCTGGTCATACATCTGTTTAAATTTATTCAGAACAGCCAACAGTCTCATAGATTTAGCTTTTGTCATACCGATGCTGAATAGAAACAGCATTGAATACGGGCCAGTTTTCTCTACAATGATACCATGATCCTCCAGGAATGCAGCCAGAATACTTGCAGGGATGCCATGTTTTTCAAGTTTGTTATCTTTAATTCCAGGCAATAGTATTGTAACTTTTATTGGATCCAGGTACAGATAGTCATTTTCAATATTACTAAATCCATGCCAATCCTTATTATTATCTAAAGGCCACGCTTGAGTTGTATTAATGTTTTCTGGTTGCCAAATATCATAATACCAGCTTTTAGATGTTTTCTTAAGTGATACAACTTCTTTTCTAAAATCCATAGCAAAATGTATACAGTCCTGGATAAGGCTTTCACCAATTTTTCCTTCCATCATTCCAGCAGAAGTTTCACAGCTTGCAACCAAAGGATAGAAAGGTGAAGTTGATGTGTGCATCATATAACTTTCATTTAACACATCTTCATCAAAACTCCCTTTAATATGTATCATAGAAGCCTGGCTGAAAGCAGCTAGCAGTTTGTGCGTTGACTGCGTTTCAAAAATCGTATGCTCCGGTTTAATACTACTGATGCTCATACCGTATTTTCCCTTATAAATAGGATGAAAATTGGTATAAGGAACCCAGGCGCTGTCAAAATGGAGATTTTTAACTTCAAGTTCAGCGTGTATTTTATTTACATTGTAAAATATACCATCATAAGTTGAGTTTGTTACTACAGCATAGCTAGGCCAGGAATCTGCCAAGGGGTGTTCATCCAGTTTCGCCTGAATACTTGAACGCTTAAACTCTTCAAAGGGAATACCTCCCAAAATTCCATGAACATTGCGGGTAGGTTTGAGATATATTGGATTAACATCTACCATCATCATCAGATGAGTTAGAGATTTATGACAGTTTCTATCTACTAAAATGGTATCCCCGTCAGCAACTGAATACATTCCAACTATTTTATTTGAGGTAGAAGTTCCGTTGGTTACTATTAAAGAGCGATCAGAACCGAATACTTTAGAAATATAATTTTCAGCATCTCTGTGTGGCCCTGAATGATCTAAGAGGCTTCCCAATTCTGCCATTGAAACAGAAATATCTGACTTAAAGATATTAGAGCCGTAAAAGTCATAAAAAATTGTCCCAACGGGAGACTTCTGAAAACCGTGCCCCTGTTGATGGCCAGGTGTACAGAATGAATAATTATTTTCTTTAACATATTTCATTAAGCTTTTTGTGAAAGGGGGAATTATTTTATCGAAATAATTATCTATTGCTTTAGTAATACGAAATAATTTTTCTTTTATTTCTATTGCATCATACTGTATAAAATCTAAGTTGAGATTAAAGTCTTCTAATTTAAGGTCTATATCTTCATGTACTTCGCCTATAGCAAAAATCGGCAAATATGGATTGTAATGTGCGATTTTATAGCCTGCTGAAAGGTTGAAATGATTCCAATCAATAACAATAGCACATATACGTGGATTGGACTTAAGGGTTTTTTCAACGTCATTAATATCTGTTGCAGATAAAACAGCATAACCAAGGTCTTCCAAACCTTTTTCTAATTGGCTCAAAGTATTAAGATTATCATTAGAGAGTTTTGAACTGTAAATAAAAAGAATATTATTCATAATTATTGCCCGCTTCACTTTATATGATCAAAAAATTCAGAAAAAATGACGAGTTGCAGTACGAAACTCACAAAAATTTTATAAAATTGAAAACTTCTGGCAATTAGTTAGGAGCTTTGACTTTTTCATCTAAGTTAGCTGATTCATCCTTCTTATCTTCTGCAGGGGGGGCATATGGTTCATTCGACAGTTTAACTGCCATATCGACTAATTTCTTAATTTGCTCTTTTGTCATCTTTCCACTGTATATTGCTCTGCATATCTGTTGTTTATCCGCTAGAATAACACAGTTTAAATCATCTTCACTAACCTTATCATCTACCCATCCAAATTTTTGATTAAGAATGCCATCATTATCAAAAAACATATATGATTTTAGCTGGGGCATTTTTGCATTTGCTTCATTAGCATATTTCTTAATCATAGAATTTGGTGCCCAGGAAGCATTGCTGTCAACAATCCCAATAGCCTGAAAACTATCCGGGGACAGTCTGCCGTCAACTATTGCATCATTAACAGCCTGAATTGCAGCAATATTCTCACTAGCTTGAGTTGGATCAATATAATCAATGATTAATACTTTATTTTTAGTGTCCACAGGTCGTAAAGAATATGCTTTCTTGGCATCGTCAAGATAAGACCTTATCAATGGCAATTTTTCCCCAACCTCTATCGTATTAGCCCTACAGTACTGTGAAATAGTTAATGCGATAAGAAATAAAATAAATAGCTTTTTCATGTGTAAATTCTTCTTTAACGCTAATTGTTGCTTTACTAACACGGCTTGAATGATATTAAACATACTGTTTTATTTCATTCAAGCCGCTGATTTTGATCCTATCGAATTATTCAGCAGGATTTTCCTTTAAGTAGGCTTCTCCAGCAGCAATTGCCTTAATGTTTACATCAACATATTTTGGGTTTTTGATTGACAAAGGAAGGACATTTCTTAATACATCCAGATCCATAATCCCTGTAAGCTTTGCAAATATGCCTAAAATAATAACAGCAGCAGTTGCAGTTAATCCTACATCATTTGCCAGTTTAGTTGCCGGCACGTAATAGACTTTAACATCTTTTCTTTTTACTTTTCTGGCAACAATGGATGAGTTGACAATTATCAATCCGCCGGGAACAACTGTGTCTTCAAAAGCATCAAGCGACGGTGCGTTCATTGCAATTAAACTATTAGGAGTGTCTACAACAGGCGTTCCTATTATCTCAGTAGACATTACAACACTTGCATAGGCAGTTCCTCCGCGCATTTCCGGGCCGTATGATGGAAGCCAGGTTGATTTTAAGCCGACAGATAATGCACAGTTAGCAAGAAGAACTCCAACTGACATAACACCCTGTCCGCCAAACCCGGCAATTTTTACAGTATGTTCATCAATTTCTTTGTCGAATTTTATTTCCTCATCATCTTTCTTTATTTCAAGAAGGTCGAGAAGTGCATCATCTTCCAGCCAAGGCAAACGTCCAGTACCTTTTGGCCCAGCATCAAGCTCTCTGAATTTCTTCACTTCATAGAAAGGTTCAAGGTTTTCAATCAACCATTTTCTGGCGTCAAGTGCTGACATTTTCCAGTTAATTGGACAGACAGACAGAATTTCAACAAATGAAAATCCTTTTTTATCTTTCTGGATTTCCAAAGCTTTTCTTACAGCTTTACGTGTTTTCATAACTCCGGCAGGAGTTCCTGTACTTGTTCTTTCAATATAGACAGGTGCATCCAGTGTATTGATTAACTCAGCCATTTTTATTGGAAGTCCATCTCGTTCCGCATCTCTTCCAAGAGGAGTTGTCTTGGTTTTCTGTCCAATAAGTGTAGTCGGAGCCATTTGACCGCCGGTCATTCCGTAAATAGCATTATTGATAAAGAAAACAGCTATATGTTCACCTCTATTTGCGGCATGCATTATTTCCGCAAGGCCTATTCCTCCCAGGTCACCGTCACCCTGATAGGCAATGACAATTGAATCATCATGGGAACGTGTAACTCCGGTTGCTACTGCAGGAGCTCTTCCATGAGGACATTGAAAATTTCCAGTGTCCATATAGTAGTAAAGAAATACACTGCAACCTACAGGTGCGCAGCAGATTGTTCTATCCTGAATTCCCAGATCCCCAATAGCTTCAGCTATAAGTTTATGGACAACACCATGTGAACAGCCCGGACAGTAATGAGTTGTCTTCTGCCCTGGACCCTTACGGGAAAATTCATCATAAAAAGCTTCGGGTTTTTTATGTTTAATCATTGTAATTAACCTCTTTTTTAAATGTCCTTTTTGATAGATTCAATAGCTTCAGAAACAGAAGGAACTTCTCCGCCGTACCAGTTATATTTTAATACAGGTACTTTGCCTAAAACTGCGAGGTCAACATCGACAGCCATCATTCCGTTACTCAGCTCAAGAACCATCATTTTCTTCACTCTATTAGAAAGTTCAGCCAATCTTGCTGTAGGGAAAGGAAATAGAGTTTTCGGTCTTAATAGTCCTATTTTTACCCCTTCCTTACGAAGTGCGCGGGCTGCAGTTAGACAAATTCTAGAGCTTATCCCATAAGCGACTAATAAATAGTCGGCATCATCTGTGAAAAATTCTTCAAAGTCAGTAATTTCATCTTCTATTTTTTTATATTTTTCCTGAAGCATTATGTTGTGCGCCGACATAAGGGGACCGTTCATGAATATTGAAGTAATCAGATTTTCTCTGCTCTCTTTATCGGCATAAACAGCCCAGTCATTTCTTTCAGCTTTTTTGACAATGTCCGGAAATTTAACGGGTTCCATCATTTGTCCAATATACGCATCGGCTAAAATCATTACAGTACATCTGTATTTTTCAGCGAGCTCAAAGGAGTGATAACCGCAGTCTGCCATTTCCTGGGCTGAGTTAGGAGCCAAAACTATGTTCTTATAGTTTCCGTTACCTCCGCCTTTAACTACCATATTGTAGTCAGACTGCTCCGGCCATATGTTCCCCAAACCGGGTCCGGCACGCTGTACATCAACGATCACAGAAGGTACTTCTGAACCGGCAAGATAAGAAAGAGCTTCTGACATAAGTGCAATCCCAGGACTTGATGAAGCGGTCATTGTTCTGACCCCTGATCCCCCTGCGCCAAGGAGCATATTTGCAGCTGCTACTTCACTTTCTGCCTGAAGAAATGTTCTGCCGGCTTTTGTGAAATACAGAGCCGCGGCATGTGCTATTTCACTTGCCGGAGTAATAGGATATCCAAAAAAATGAGTTGCTCCACCCATTATAGCACCATGAACAATGGCATCATTTCCTTTCATTAATCTTTTCATTTGGATTCCTCCTCCTCTCCTTTGTAAACAGTGAAAGTACCAGGTTCAGGACAAACGTAGAAACATAAACCGCAGCCTATGCATCCATTATCTTTAAACTGAGCAAATTGATAACCGAGTTTATTGATATGTGAACCGATATAAAGACAATCTTTCGGACAAGTTTTAACACAAACCCGGCATCCCTTGCATACCGATGCATCGATTGTAACGTAGTTTTTTTTACCCATTATTATACTCCTTTAAAAAGGCCATCGTCATCGATACCGATGCCAAAATAATTTATTTCGCTGACACTTTTAGATATTTTTTTCCGCATTTCATTTATTTCAATGCTATGTCCGGGGCAACTCAGCTTTGCACAGGCAACAATTTTGTTGTTATTGCCCGGAAGCATCATCTGAATACCTACTGTTGAACTACATTTATCCTGGTTACATTTGTTCTCTACCATCAGGCTCTCTCCGCACACAGGACAAAATGCTTTAATCAGCTCCATCGTGCTTGAACGTTCCGGTAGGAAACTGTAAAGTTTGGCGTGGCTTCCCCAGAATGCATCAATAAAAATAGTTCCTTCACACTCACCTACTTTAACTTGCAATCTAATTGCGGATTCTCCATGAATTTGGACCGTATTTTCAATTAAATTGTGGCCGTTTGGGCAGTAAAGCTCTTCAATTACAAGAAATTCTTTACCACCCTTAGTGATAAATTTCACTCCTTCCGGTAATGTTTCCAAAAATTCTTTTGGAATTTCTTTACAGATAACTTCCATAATTACTCCTTTGTAAAATAATAATTTGATTTTGTATAACTATTATTTGTTTATTCTAAAAATATTAAACATAATCTTTCGTTGGCATATTACCCTCAAGAGCCTCTAAAACTCCATCTCTAAGGGCAACCATTTCATTTTCACCGGGGATAATATATACTTTTGCGAGAAATTTAATCCTTTTGGTAATTTCTTCCATTAGGCCGGTACTGAAAGCAAGGCCGCCAGTTAGAATAATTCCATTGATGTCGCCTTCGAGCACAACGGCCATTGAACCGATTTCTTTTGCAATCTGGTATGCCATGGCATTAAGAATCAGACAAGATTTTTTATCTCCATTTAATGCATCTTTTTCAGCAATTCTAAGGTCTGCAGTTCCCAAATATGCAGCCATACCACCCTTGCCATGAATTTTTTTAATCAGTTCAGGTTTCGTATATTTTCCACTGAAGCACATGTTAATTACCTGTTCCGGAGGAAGAGCTCCGCTTCTTTCCGGGCTGAAAGGACCTTCTCCATAAACGCCGTTTGTTACATCAACCACACGTCCTTTTCTGTGTGCACCAACAGTAACACCTCCTCCCATGTGCGCAACTAAGAGGTTAATATCTTCATATTTAAGCCCAAGCTGTTTCGAGAGGGTTCTTGCCGAAGCTTTCTGATTTAGTGCATGAAATACAGATGTTCTTTCTATCTCCGGTATACC
The DNA here is from genome assembly GCA_964523175.1 of uncultured Victivallales bacterium. Classification (GTDB taxonomy): domain Bacteria; phylum Verrucomicrobiota; class Lentisphaeria; order Victivallales; family GWF2-38-69. The sequence continues at coordinate 9,800 of CAZGAI010000089.1, forward strand.
TGAAATTCTAGCTACCTCATCCAGTTCATCCACTACAACAGGGTCAACTATATATGCCTTAATTCCAATTTTTTTTGCAATATTGTTGGCAATTACAGCGCCGAGGTTTGAAGCATGTTCGCCACGTTCTGCTTTTCTTAAATCCTTAAGCATTTCGTCATTAACGTTCCAAACTCCGCTTTCAATTGGTTTCAGCATTCCGCCCCTGCCAACAATAACATCAAATTTGTCAATAGTTATTTTTTTTGAAGCTAATACTTTTTCTATTGTGTCTACACGGAATTCATATTGGTCTATAACATTTTCAAAGCTCTCTAATTTTTCAGAAGCATACCTGATAGTTTCATTAAGTACTTCAGTTCTACCATCATAAACTGCAATTTTTGTTGAAGTAGAGCCAGGATTAATTACAAGCATGTAAGTCATCTTTAATCTCCTTTTCTGTTAATATTATTTTTGAAAAATTATTTTACGGCAAGAGCGCTTGCAAAAACAATAGAATTAAACTTCGAATTAGGCGAATCAGCACGTGATGTCAAAACAATAGGTGCGCGTGCCCCGACGACAACTCCGGCATACTCACATTCTGACAGGAAAGCCAGGGTTTTATAAATAGCATTTCCTACATCTATATTAGGGGCCACTAAAATATCCGCCATTCCTGCAACAGGACTTGTTATACCTTTATGCTTAGCGGCGGCAACAGCAACAGCATTATCCATTGCTAAAGGACCGCCGATAATACAATTTTTGATTTGACCACGATCATT
>CAZGAI010000090.1:0-10544 GCA_964523175.1 uncultured Victivallales bacterium
AATTAATGTTGCCATTCTTTCCATTTATTAATAAGGCCGTTTGTTGAGCTATCATGGGAATTTACAATTTCATCGCTTTTAAGTTCAGGAAGTATTTTTCCTGCAAGCTGTTTACCTAATTCAACTCCCCACTGATCAAAGCTGTAGATATTCCAGATAATGCCCTGGGTAAAAATCTTATGTTCATACATAGCAATAAGTTTACCCAAAATATTTGGTGTAATTTTTTTAACTAAAAAAGAGTTAGTTGGCCGATTACCTTCAAATACTTTAAAAGGTACAATTTCTGCAACTTCTTCAGATGTTTTCCCCATAGCAGTAAACTCTGCTTCCACTTGTTCTTTAGTTTTTCCAAAAGCAAGGGCCTCGGTCTGTGCGAAAAAATTAGAAAGAAGTTTCGGATGGTGGTCACCGCTTGGATTATGCGAAACAGCCGGAGCTATAAAGTCACAAGGGATAAGTTTTGTTCCCTGATGAATTAATTGGTAAAAAGCATGCTGACCATTTGTTCCAGGTTCTCCCCAGATGATAGGGCCTGTCTGATAGTCAACCTTATTGCCGTTACGATCAACAAACTTACCATTAGACTCCATATTCCCCTGCTGGAAATAAGCAGAGAAACGATGCATATACTGATCATACGGCAGTATTGCTTCAGTTGCAGCTCCATAAAAATTATTATAATAAATGCCGACAAGAGCCAGGATTACAGGGAAATTATCTTTAAAGTCGGTTTGAGCGAAATGAAGGTCCATCTCATGCGCACCTTCAAGAAGTTCGGTATAGTTATCAAAACCAACAGCTAAAGCAATAGAAAGGCCTATCGCCGACCAGAGGGAGTATCGCCCGCCAACCCAATCCCAGAACTGAAACATATTATCAAGGTCAATTCCAAACTCAGACACTGCTTTACCGTTAGTTGATAGTGCCGCGAAATGTTTTGCTACGGCGGCCTCATTTTTTGCCGCTTCAAGAAACCAGTCACGCGCTGTATGAGCATTCGTCATTGTTTCCTGAGTGGTAAAAGTTTTTGACGCTATAAGAAAAAGTGTTGTTTCCGGGTTAACGACCTTGAGTGTTTCAGTAATATGGGTACCATCTACATTAGAAACAAAATGAGTAGAAATACCAGTTATCGTATATTTTTTAAGTGCTTCCGTAACCATAACCGGACCAAGATCAGAGCCACCTATACCGATATTTACAATATCTGTAATTTTTTTGCCGCTATATCCTTTCCAGTCACCACTATGAATTTTACTGCAAAAGGTCTTCATCTGATCAAGCACAGCGTTGACTTTAGGCATTACGTTTTCACCGTCAACAATTACTTCTGTGTTGCTGCGATTACGAAGTGCTGTGTGTAAAACAGCGCGGTCTTCAGTTTTATTTATTTTTTCACCTTTAAACATTGCCTGAATAGCACTTTTAAGGTCTACTTCTTCAGCAAGAGCAATTAGGTCAGCAAAAATTTCTTCAGTAATAATATTTTTTGAGAAGTCCAGAAAGATTTCTTTTCCTAAGGTTCGGGAAAAGGTATTAGAACGGTTTTTATCAGCAGCAAAAAGATCTTTCATACGGAGATCTTTGTTTGCGGTGAATTTTTTAGTAAGTTCCGCCCATGCAAGACTTTCTGTAGGGTTAATATTTGCCAGCATATTTACCTCCTTGTAATATTTTTTAAATAGAAAAAACTTTTTGCATATACCAACTGGATGTAAACTCCAATACATTAAATATAATTTTACCTTATAACGTAAATATTGCAATTGTATTTCTGCATATTAACCTCCTATTGAAAAAATAAAATATCATGCAATATTATTCACTCATTAAAACTAAGACTATGAAGCATGCAATCAACGAGAAAGATTGTATCAGCTCCTTATTTTATGTCTTAAGATTTTTTAGTAACAACATTATCCTGACAGAAAGAGTGTTATGGTAAAAAAAGTAACATATATAAATAAGAAGCTTGAAAGAAATAGCAAGTATTCTTTAACAAACGGTAATCTGAATTTTTCTCTGAACGTCGCGGGCATGGATTTTACAGATAAAGAGCTTGACACACTGAAGGTAAAATTTACAAAAGCACATGCCGAAATGAAAAAAATTGAAGCTGGAGAAATAAAAAATCCTGACGAAAACCAAAAAGTTACACATTTTACTGACAGAGCCGCATATCCTCATGAAGAACGATTTACTGATGTTGAGAATTTTGCCGATGCAGTTAGAAGTGGAAATATAAAGAGCAGCACAGGAATTTTTTTTGACTATGCAGTAATAAACGGTATCGGAGGCTCTGCTCTTGGCCCGGCACTAATGCAACTTGCAATTAACGGCCCCTACTGGAATGAGAAAACGAGAATTGATAGAACAAACAATCCTAAAATATATTTTGTTGATAATACTGATTCAGCAGGTGTGAGAGATATTTTAGACGTTATTTCACTTGAAGAAACTCTTGTTGTTAATATATCTAAATCCGGTCGAACACAGGAAACAAAGAACAATATTATAGCATTTGCTCAGGCATTTGAGCGCGCAGGCCTTGACTACAATAAACACGCCTGTGCAATTACTATGGAAAACAGCAGCCTGGACCGCGAAGCCAAAATAGAGAAATGGCTTAAAATTTTCCACATGTCTGAATCCATTGGCGGCAGAACAAGCGAAACAAGTATTGTAGGCCATCTGCCTGCCGCATTAGCTGGTATAGATTTTAAGACTTTTATTAAAGGTGCCTGCAAAATGGATGTCTGGACCAGGCTCGCTGATTACAGAAAAAACCCTGCATATCTACTTGCTGCCATGTGGTATTTGGCAGGCAACGGCAAAGGCGATAAAAACATGGTTCTTGTTCCTTACTCTGACCGTTTAGCATTGCTTTCCAGATATTTACAACAATTAGTAATGGAAAGTTTAGGTAAGAAAACAGATATTGAAGGCAATCTTGTGCATCAGGGATTGAATGTTTTTGGCAACAAAGGCGGGACTGATGCTCATGCTTATATTCAACAGCTTAATGATGGAAGAAATGACTTTTTTGTTACTTTTATTGAAGTATTAAAAGATTCTATGATTGTCCCTATCTCAAAGGGAGTAACAATGGGAGATTATCTTCATGGTTTTAAAACCGGATTATCAAATGCTCTTGAAGCCAGAGAACGACAAGTAATACAAATTCAGATAAACGAAGTTTCACCATTTAGCCTGGGAACGCTAATTGCTTTATATGAGAGGGCAGTTGCTGTATACGCAGAACTGATTAATATTAATGCCTTCCATCAACCGGGTGTACAGGCCTATAAGCTTGCCGGCAAAGGTATAATTACATTGCTAACAGAGTTGGAATCATTACTTTCTGACTTGGCTCCATGGACTGGCACTGTAGATGAATTCTGTAAAAAAGCAGACTTGGAAGCAAAAGCAGTTGAAGTTGAAGGCGTTCTTGCAAAGTTTGCAGAAAATGCAGATAGACGTTCATTTGATAATTTCAAGTTAACAAGAGCGTGGACTGAAACAAAAGGCTGCTGGACCTACTGTCTTGAGCAAAAATAACTGTATAATTTAGGAGAAATACAAATATATGCCTACATACGAATATAAATGTAAAAACTGTGGTTATTCCTTTGACGCCTTTCAAGGTATGAATGATTTACCTTTAAAGACATGCTCTTCGTGCCATACTGATTCTTTAAAAAGATTAATTGGAACCGGAGCTGGAATTCTTTTTAAAGGAAGTGGTTTCTATCAGACAGATTATCGCTCTGATTCATATATAAAAGCACAAAAAAAAGAGAATGATTCTAATAAACCAAAAACTACAGATTCAAAGGAAAAAGAAAAGACTAAAGCAAAACCGACCAAGGCGCCCTGATAAATTCAAATACCTGCATTGCTAAAACAGTACTTAATACTATTATTATATAAACAGTATAGAATATAAAGGATATTGCTAATGATTGTTAGATGTCAAAAGTGTGGCCATGAAAATCAGCATGTTTCAATTTTTTGCAGGAAATGTGGCGTAAAACTGGACAAAGACCAGTTAGAAGCAGCTATTTCCAACCAGAGAAAGGATGATTCCTTACGCAGCAAAGTTAAAACTGTCCGCCGTATTATTGTACTGATTTTAGTTATCGTGTTATTATATGCTGTATTTATGATACTTTATCCTTCTTTTTTTCACTCAGATAAGATAGCTCTTCCCAAAAAAGAATTTAGTAAAGCTCTAGTTAAACTGCATGCATTTGAACTGAGGGCCCAGAAAGATTATACCTTTAACTCCTTAGAAGCCACTGATTTATATAATAAATATTTCATATTGAAAAAATTGAAAAATAATCCTTTATCAATCACCATTGACGATAATAATGCTATTAATTTTTCTTTTGCCCGAAAGATTTCAAAAACAATTCCATTGACACTGTATTATACGATTGTAGGAACACCTTTTTTTACTACTGTCAAAGGGAAGAAGGTATTAGGCTTCAAGATTGACAAAATAAAACTGGGTAATCTATCCCTTCCTGCCTCTCTAGGAACATATATAGTTCCGGAATTCAAACCGTATTATTCTAGAAAAGCCAGAGGTTCTTTGAAAAAAGTAGACAGGATTGAAGTTGATAAAGATAAGGGTTTTCTATTTTATTTAAAAAACAGAAAAATGATAAACTATAATTAGAGACTGACACGAAATCTTTTCGTGCAAGCTCTAATTATAACGCTTTATTAACTCTTCTTTTAGGCACTTGACAATGACAGCATCTTACTTGATTAAAATAAAGGGAATTGTTACTGGAGTTGGTTTTCGTTACTATACCTTACAGGAAGCAAAAAAATACTCCGGTCTGGATGGGTATGTAAGAAATATTTATGAGGGCAATGTTGAAGTAAGGGTACAGGGCGAAGAACAAAAAGTTTTGAGCTTTATTGAATGGTTAAAGCATGGTCCTTCTCATGCCAGAATTGACGAAATAAAGATCAACCAAATTCCTGTCAGCCAAACCCTGAACTCCTTTACAATCAGCCATTAGTAGAGACAAGGCTTCTGTTAAACTCTATTTTTTATCATTTGGGATTTTAAATTATAGTTTTAATAGGCACCCCTGCTTATCATAATAAACTACTTGTGCTCCAAGGCCAACCAGATACATTACCGGCATATGATCATACTTTGAACAGTATACCAAATCAGTTCCCAAAGCTTTAGACAATGCCTTTGGTCCTACTTTCTTATTCCCTAGCCTAAACTGCTCAATTACCTCTGTCCTTTTGGGGTATGCATAGTATGAAAACATCGGATCCAGGGCCATAGAATATTTAAACTGTGGGGCTACATAAAATAATCTTGGAAAATCTCCCCATTGCAAAAGACCAATATATGTACCTTTTTTTACATTAGAATCAGCCCATGCTGCAAAACTGTAGAGTGGAGATACTTTTACAGCATTAGTCCTATAATGTAAAAAAGATCTGGTCAGCGGCGACATTATTACAAGAAAAATCAGTCCTGAAAAAACCAGACACTTAACACTGGATAGCATTTTAAAAAAGTGAGAATAAGAAGTTTTTTCGTTATAGTTATTAATAATGTACGCAGTACATATTACCCCGGCCGGTACAGCGTATTCAATACATCTCTTGCTGAATAGGAAGCCCAGTAACATGACAAGTTGAAGGACAAATAAAAAAAATACATTTTTATTTGTCTTTTTGTTCATTAAAATATAAATAAAATTAACAATAAGCAGTATATAAATTAATGAGTTCTGAAACAGCGATTTTGCCGTAGGGGCGCCAAGCCCTATACCTAATCCGACCTGGCTGCTGCTTAACCCCAGAATTTTTTTTACTACCTCATATCCCTGAATATACCATAGTTTATAACTATTTGGAAACTGTGGATGAAGGGTCAACCCAACTGCGATACCAATTATAACAGAAAGCAGTAAAAATAAACTTCTGTATTTTTTGTCTAACACGAGAGAAACGGCTACATATATAAATACTGGGATAATAGCTATATGAGGCACAGAATAGCATAATGAATAAAGCCACCCTATCAGGAACAGTAAAACACATTTTAGTTTAATACTGCCAAAGGCAGATTTATTTTTTTTATCTACTTCAAATAACTGATCTTGTGCTTTATTATTTGTTTGCTGGTTAATAATACAGGCCCGTTTGGGACTATTTATCATTAATATCAATAAAACAACAGTAAAGAGTAATATCGAGATTAATTGCGGTCTAACCATACATAGCTTTTCAAAAAAGAACGGAGAAATAAAAATAAGAAATGGAGGAATTATAAGAGAAGATGTCCTGCAGTAAAACCAACTTCCTATTGATGTGACAATTATTATAGCAGCTACAAAAAAACCGTCAATAAAATTGAATGGTGCACTTAAAGGAACACCAATATACGTGCTAAACTGCCTTAACAAAAAAATAATTGCATGAAACCCCAGTTCTTTATCATAAAAATTGGTTTTCCATAATGACATTTCGGCCCAGGGAAACTGTTTGCTTGTTGAAAAGAATCCAAACATATCCCCGGCTTTAATATGATAATAGACATCAACGCCGTAATCTGATCCCGGAATAATGCAATTTGCCCGTATATACATAAATACAGTAAACGTAACAACTATCGAAATGATAAGAATCCAGAATGACCTTCTTTTTGGTTCGTCAGGTTGTAACTTGCCTATAGATTTGAGTGATTTATTTTTTTGGGTATGAACCATTGTACCAGCACCTTTCGTAACTGAAATATCAAATAATTTAAAATTATAGGAGTTTATTACCACGAAGAAAAAAACACGAAATTTTGAACTTTTGATTTATAATATAAACATCACTTTATAATTTACTAATTATTTTATTTCAATAAACTTTTGATTATATCTGTGAAATAGGTTTATTTACAGAAATTGTTGGATTTAGGATAGTTTTCCTAAATCTAATTCGGATTTATTTATGCAGGCCATATTTTACCCTGATCAACTAATTTGGAAAACAGATTTAATCCGCATAATGGAATTTTAATGATCTTTTACCTGATAGGTAAAAAAAGAACCAGCCTCATAAAAATAATACCGAAAAAATATTGACTATCTTCTTTCTTTACACTATAATGATTTAACTAGTACAATTCAGAAAAACATCTAAATACAAATTATGATAAAATAAAATCTTATTGGTTTATTGACCCGCATAGCTGATACAGCGACGAAGTTTTTTTGAGTAATATTGGTTCATATTTTTTCATATCAAGGATTTATTCATGTCAATTTTTTACCAGTTTATTGTACATTTCTCTGGTGTTCTATGGACGGTTAGGACAGTTATTATCGGCCTTTTTATTTTAATAATTGCCGGTGCTGTTATCATCACATACCTTGAAACAATGCCTTTTGATGATGCCTGTTATTTCTCTTTTGTTACGGGGCTTACAATCGGCTATGGTGACATTGCTGTTAAAACATTTGGAGGACGTGTCGTTTCTATTTTGATTGGATTTATAGGTATCATTTTTACGGGAATTAACATTGCCGCCGCAACAAAGGCTATTAGAGAAATTTATAGGAAAAAACAAGTTTTGTAAAGGGTAATAGCAGAATATAAAATTAATAACCATAATAAAGTCATTTCCAATTAAGCTTACTTGCTTATAATTTTACATACTGAGGAGTATATGAATGAAAAAAAATCTTATTTTAGGAGTTATTTCAACACTGCTATTAAGTTTAACCTTACAGTTATCTGCTACTGAAACTATTTTAAAGGTAGCTACACGCCAAACCCCTCCTTTTTCTTTTAAAGATAATAGCGGCAAATGGAAAGGTATCAGCATTGATCTATGGGATAAAGTTGCCAAAAATAATAAATATAAATATACTTTGGTAGATACAACTCTGGGAGACTTATTAAGTGGAGTTAAAAATAGTAAATATGATATCGGGATTGGAGGAATCACTATAACTTCGGAACGTGAAAAATTGTTAACTTTCACTCAACCTTTTATTGCTTCCTCTCTGGGAATTGCTTACCTTAATGATGAGACTCCATGGTTGGATGTAGCTTCAAAATTTCTTTCTTTTACTTTTTTAAAAATAGTTCTGCTGCTGGTTGTAACTCTTCTGCTGGCCGGCTTTCTTGTTTGGATATTTGAACGTAAGAGAAATGAAGAGTTCAAAGGGAAGCCTCACAAAGGACTTGGCTCTGCCTTCTGGTGGGCTGCAGTAACAATGACTACTGTTGGATACGGTGACAAGTCACCCCGAACAGCAGGAGGACGAATCATTGGCCTGATATGGATGTTCCTCAGTGTTATAATTCTGACATCCTTTACTGCAGCTATTGTAGCCAGCCTCACAGTCGCCTCTATTAAGAAAAACGTTACTCTTGATTCAATAAAAGGTAAACAGGTTGGAACAGTTCAAGGCAGTTCCTGCGATGATGTTTTAAAGAAAAAGAATATTAAAGCAGTGTATTTTAACACGTGTAATGAGTTAGCAGAGGCTCTGGTAAATGGTAAGATTAATTATATCATGTATGACTTACCTATGCTCCGATATTACGGTGTACAATATGGACCTAAATTCACCATTGTCCAATTAAAACAATACCGGCAGGATTACGGCTTTGTGGTTCCATTGAAATCTCCTTATATAAAACAGCTTAACATTGAATTAATCCGTATTATCCATTCAGAGGTGTGGGGACATACCAAAGCTTACTACCTTGGTGATTGGCTGGCTGATTTTGATCATTAAATGATTGATTTACTCTCTATTCTTTTACTTCTGATAGGTCTTGAACTTGTTTTGGGTGTAGATAATATTTTAGTAATATCAATATTTGTAAATAAGGTTCCTGAAAAACAGAGAGATAAAGCCAGACTTATTGGACTATCTTTGGCTTTGTTGCATGATTCGAAATTGACTTGATATTTTTAAGTCTACGATTATTTTTTCTTTTAATAGTTCAATTTTACTCTAATATCTTAGAAAATATTACTTTCAGCCATATAAGCTGACTATCAAGTTAATTTTTAGATAGAATGATAACGTAATATTTAATAAATAATCACTTTACACACAAGAATAAATTTTATGCAGCCTGTTTTCTTTTAACTTGCTTTATATTTTTAGACCGTTTCTTTTTTTTAGCGTTTTTTTTTGATTCATATCACCTAGTATCTGTAAATTTCCAGCAAGAACAGCAAGTGATATATATCTTCTGAAAGCTTTAATACCTTTATCAGGACACCTGTCGAGTCCGTGATTTTTAAGAGCGTTAATTCCTGATTCCACAGCTGAATGTTTTTTTCTTGCACTTTTAAATTCATAAGAAAATTCTATATCTTTATCTTTTTGTGATAACTTTCCTTTCTTGGGCAGTATTACCGTATCAATAATTGTATTTAAAAATTTCCTGTTTTCAGGCTTCCAAAACCCCTTATCATAACTGCAGCTTTTTAATTTTGGAAAAAGTTTTATGGTTTCTTCTATAAAAAAAACTGTTATATCACTGTCAACTTCATTCTGCATAATTCTATGATTGAGAATGAATCCGAACTGGTCTTCAATTATGCAGACTTTTTAGCCAAGTTCCTTTTTCTCTTATTTTTTCAATATCACCAATAACTCTCTTTAGTAAAGTCTCTGCCTGATTTGTATAATTTCTGCAGACAGCTTTTATCTCATTCTTACGTTTCTGTTTTGTATTTTCATCCTTTGAATTTGAATGTTTCATTTTCTGAAATTTGCGCAGATTATTTTTCAGCTTATGTATCAAACTTTTGCTTTGACGCCACGTGCTTATCTTCTGTTTCCTGAATATATCTGCAGTAAGAAAAACTGATTTTCTTACTGTGTCAGCAGTGGATATTCTTTAGTATCAAACCATTTTACATGACCAAGCATTTCTCGCAAAGTTGCATGCTTCTCAGCCATTTCTTTGAGTTTATCAAAATCCCAGTTGCAGTTTAATCGTAATGTTCCAAGTACAAGTATTTTTCACAGTTCCATCCCAGGGCGACCTGTTGTTTTAGATATTTTTTTGGGAATTGTCTTTTCCAGTTCCTTGAAAACTTTTGATCTAATTTCGGTATTGCAGTATACTGACTGAAGCCCCATTAAAAGTTTAGGAATTTCATCTCCGGACTTTAAATCTTTAGCAATACACAAGGCTAATAAATTGCAACATATTACACCATAACATTTTATAGTCTATTAATATACTTCAATAAAGACTGCTGTCAGGGCAAAATGCCATGAATAACCCATTGTTAAGACTACGGTATATGCAAAAAAAGCATTTAATCCCATACCTGGTGCCAGTCCGAAAGGCAAATTGGCGTAAAACGCCATTATTAAGGTACCGATAATAGCTGCCAGTGCGGTTGTGGTCACTAATGCTCCCATATCCATACCCGTTTTAGAAAGTATCATGGGGTTGACTGCCAGAATATAAGCCATTGTCATGAATGTTGTTATTCCGGCGACTACTTCTGTCTTGACAGTTGTATT
>CAZGAI010000091.1:0-10486 GCA_964523175.1 uncultured Victivallales bacterium
AAAAACTGCATTGAGAGCGACATTAAAACTCTACTGAAAGAAGAAGTTACAAGAATAAATGATGACCATATAAATAATATTTTCGATTCAATGAATTTCAGGATTAAATTACAACAGCTTAAATATAATAAAAATTCAGTTAAAATAGAAATCACTTTTAATAAAGACTTTAAAAAATTTCATAATGATTACCTGGCATCCTGATAAAGTTTAAAACCTAGTTACACGATATCTTCGCTTCGATACCGTGTAACCACTGAATAGTATAGTTAGCAGTAATCTAATCGAGCGAAAAAGCTCTAAACTACCACCTCCGGCTAGATGAAACCTCAAATTCTTTGCCATATCCAAAAGACAAACTGGTACTACCACAAAATACAATTTAAAACCTAAATACTAATAGCATCTAATTGAAATTGCATTAATAATTTTTAATTATAACGATATTCTCACATATCAAAAATGTAAAAATCTATACTGCATACGAGAAACTTAAGAATCTTAAGTAATTTTTACTCTTTATTTTAATCAGCAGTTTTTTTATTCCTATATGTAAGTGTAGATTAGTTGAACTTTTTAACCTGGATTAAGCATTTTAATTTTAGAAAATAAGGTTAAGTTGTCGTGATCTACTATGACAACTACCACGACAACTAAAAATAAATCTGAAATCAAAAATCAGCAATCATAAATTCTATAAGGAAATATCTCTTTTATGTCTACTGAGTTTGTTCATCTGCATGTACACACTGATTACAGTCTCCTTGACGGAGCCTGTTCTATATACCAGAAAAGTAAAGACAAAGCCGATTTGGTCAAGTTAGCCACTGAATACGGTATGCCGGCTGTAGCAATGACAGATCATGGCGTAATGGGTGGGGCTATTGAATTCTACCAGAAAATGAACGAAAATGCCATAAAACCCATCATCGGCTGCGAAATGTATGTTTCCCCTACTACCATTGACGATAGAAACCCCCGAACCCCGAATATCAAAGGTTTTCATTTAATACTACTGGCTAAAGATTTCAAAGGTTATCAAAATCTATGCAAACTGAATGCAATAGCACATCTTCAGGGAGTCTACTATAAACCCAGAATAGACAAAAAAATACTAGCTGAACATTCGGAAGGTTTGATAGGCTTGAGTGCGTGTCTACAGGGAGAAATTCAGAAATATTTTTTATATGAAAAGCCGAAAAAAGCAAAAATAGCGCTTCAGGAATACCTAGATATCTTCGGCAAAGATAATTTTTATCTGGAATTAATGGATCACGGAATGCAGGAGCAGAAAACCGTGAATAAAGAAGTAATACTGCTCTCTAAAGAATTCAATATCCCTTTAGTCGCCACCAACGATGCTCATTACCTCAAGCAGGAGCATGCTAAATCACATGAACTTATGTTATGTATACAAACAAATAACACCATTGACGATGAAAAACGTTTTAAGTTCTCAAGCGACCAGTTTTACTTTAAAAGTGGCGATGAAATGCTTGAAATTTTCAAAGAAGTACCTGAAGCTATTTCAAACACTCTGGAAGTAGCTGAAAAGTGTAATTTGGTAATACCTTTTGTTCCTGATGTAAATCATTATCCTATTTATGAAATTAAAAGCGGTATACATGAAAAAGATTTTCTCCGAAATATCTGCCTTGAGAGTATGATGGACAGGTATGGATTTGATTCAAGGAAACTTGAAAAACTGAATCCTGAGCAACAGAAAATTGTAGACAGAATGGAATTTGAATTAAACACTATAGACACTTCTAATTACTGCAGTTATTTTCTTGTTGTCTGGGATTTTCTTAAATATGCCAGAGGTATAGGTGTACCAATCGGTCCTGGAAGAGGAAGCGGCGCTGGCAGCATAGTTGCCTACCTCACTTATATTACTGATATAGAACCCATTCGTTACGGCCTGCTTTTTGAAAGGTTTCTTAACCCTGAACGAGTCAGTCCTCCTGACTTTGACATAGACTTTTGTGAGCGACGTAGAGTAGAAGTAATTGATTATGTAAGGGACAAATACGGTTCAGACAGTGTAGCTCAAATTGGTACTTATGGTACCCTTAAAGCAAAAGCTGTAATCAAAGACGTTGGCCGGGCAATGGGATACTCATTTGACCAGAGAAATCAGATAACTAAATTAATGCCAACTGACCCCAAACTGACTCTTGCCTCATCCAGAGAAAATAATAAAGAGTTAAACGAGCTTATAGAAAAAGAAAGCTGGATTGAAGAACTTTTTACTTATTCTGAACCTCTTGAAGGTCTTAATAGAAATATGAGTATTCATGCAGCCGGTGTCATTATTGGAGACCAGCCATTGAATAATCTTGTTCCTTTGAGCAAAGGCTCAAATGGTGAAGTAATAACTCAATTTCCGGCCAATCCCTGTGAAACTCTCGGCCTTCTAAAAATGGACTTCCTGGGGCTTCGCACTCTTACTATAATACAGGATACAATTGATAGTATTAAAAAGAACAGAGATGAGAGGATTGATATAAGTGAAATATCACTTGAGGACAAAGAAGCCTTCAAACTGCTTAACAGAGGTGATACTATAGCTGTATTTCAGCTTGAGTCCGGAGGAATGAGAGAACTGTGTAAAAAGTACGGAGTAGATAAGATTGAAGACATTATTGCATTAATAGCATTATACCGTCCTGGACCTATGCAGTTTATTGGAGATTTTATTCAGAGAAAATCTGGTAAAGTTAATGTTGAATACGATCATCCAAAAATGGAACCTGTTCTAAAGGAAACTTATGGTATCATGCTTTATCAGGAGCAGATTATGCAGGTTGTTCAGGTTCTGGCTGGATTTACCTTAGGTGGTGCTGATATACTGCGACGTGCAATAGGAAAGAAAAAAATAGATGTACTGGCCGCACAGAAAAAGAAATTTGTTGATGGCTGTGCAAAGCATAATAATATAGATGAAAAAAAGGCAAGTGGTATTTGGGATAAAATTGAGATGTTTGCCGGTTATGGGTTTAACAAGTCCCATAGTGCTGCATATGCTTTCCTGGCCTATAGAACCGCTTATCTGAAAGCTAATTATCCTGTAGAATTTATGACTGCAGTACTTACAAGTGAACTTAAAAATGCAGATAAGCTTGCATTCTGTCTTCAGGAATGCAAAGAGATGCAGATAAAAGTTCTACCACCTGCTGTAAACTCAAGTAACTTAGACTTTACAGCTGATGAAAAAAACATTCGTTTTGGACTGGCCGCAATTAAGGGTGTTGGAGAAGCTGCATCCGGAATAATTATTGAGAACAGAAATAAAGAGGGGAAATTTAAATCTGTAACAGATTTTGCTGAGCGGGTAGGTGATTCTTTAACATCCAGGGTTCTTGAGAATCTCGTTCGTGCAGGTGCTTTTGACACATTTGAATTACGTAGATCACAGCTTGTAGAAATAATGCCTGATGTTATATCACTGGCCCTGTCAAATATCAAAGACAAAAGAGCCGGACAAGGCAATTTATTCGATTTATTAGGAGATGATGACTCCACCCAGCAAAGTCCAATGGATATTAAAATACCTGACATACCTGAATTTCATGAACAGGATATGCTTAGAGACGAAAAAGAACTTTTAGGCTTTTATGTAAGCGGTCATCCTCTTGGTGAATTCAGTGAGATAATAAAAACTTATTCAACACATACAGTGCAGGAAGTTGCCCAGCTACCGCCTGATGCCGGCATTCGTATTGGTGGTATTATTACCGGACTGGACATTAAAATATCAAAACGATCAGGCAATAAATTTGCTGTAATGCGTCTGGAAGATATTGAATCCAACATAGAATGCCTTGTTTTTCCTCAGACATATGAAAAAGTCAAAGATCTTTTAATTGAAAATAAACCGGTATTTATTCTCGGAACTGTAAATTCCAAAGATGAAGAGCAATCAAATAAAATAACTGTAGAAGATTTACTGTCAATTGAAAGTGCTCCCCTGGAGTACACAAAAGAAATCCACATTGCCCTGCATGAAGCCAGTGCAACTCCTGCTACTCTTGAAACATTACGTGATATCTGCAAAGAACATCCAGGAGATACTCTAACCATTCTCAGGGTGACATGTACAAATGGAGAAATTGCATTTATAGAAGCTGATGAACATTTTAATGTCACAGTCAGGCAAAAATTAATACATAGCATAAAAAAACTGCTGGGAGAAAAATGCCTGCGTTTTGTAGCAGACAAAACAGTCATTAAAGCCAAAAAAAAAATCTGGAAAAATAAAAAAAATAACTATTGAGATGAGGTAAAGTTAATGTTCAGCAAAATAATTGAAAAAATAATGGTCAAAGTGATCTCCGGGCAGGATAAAGAAGAAATGATGGAAAATGTCATGGAAAATTTCTTCAAAGATATGACAGCCGATGAGAAAAACAGCTTGATTAAAAAAGTGATGTCTCACTTTTTGGCAGACTTGGACTTGATGAGCATGATCCCTCAAGTAGCACAGGTGATGATGCCAAAATGCTTATCTATGATTTTACCAAAGTTAGATAATGAAGCAAAGGAGCAGTTCATCTTTGACATGATAGAGGTTTTATTGAAACAGGGCTGCCGGGATATAACTAAAGCAAATAAAAACACCCTGAAGACTGAAATTAATCATCTTTTGTCAGAAAAAGGTGCATACTCTAAGATCAAACAATAATTTTATTGACGAATAATTACTATTAAAAGAGCTCATATTCGGGCTTTGGTTGATAATTAGCAGTTAGTGATGTATGTACTCTGTAGAATTAAAACAAAGTATCATATTTTAACATTTTCCTTATTCAGACAATCATACACTTATAGGACCTGTCCAAAAAAACGGGCCCATTACAGCCTATAATATTACTGTTTTATATCTGCACCATTCCACCATCAACTGTAAGTTCAATACCTGATATATATGAACTATCAGCAGAAGCAAGAAAAAGTACAGCTTTAGCTATTTCTTCGGATTTACCTGCTCTCCCCATGGGTATTAATGCAACAGCATTATCTATAAAATTCTGTCGATGTTCAAGAGGGATATCCATTTTGCTAAATATATTCGTATCAATTATACCGGGACTAATTGCATTTACTCTAATTCCACGTGAAATTAGTTCTGAAGTAAAAGACCGCGCTAAAGAGCGAACAGCAGCTTTTGTTGCGGCATAAACACTTAGCCCAGGCACCCCTTTTATGTTAGAAACAGAAGTATTCAGAATAATTGATCCGCCATTTTTATTGAAGTAGGGTAGTGCACATAGAACTGTATTTATGACTCCTTTAACATTAGTATTAAAAATACAGTCTATATATTCATCATCCACCATTTCCAACGGTCTCAGTCTTCCATCACCTGCGTTTGCAAATATAATATCAATAACTCCAAATTTTTTATTTACAGCCTTAAAAAGCTTTTGAAGTTCATCTTTTTTTGTTACATCAGCCTTTATAACTTTAATGCCTTCTTCTTCAAGATGGGCTGATTCAATAAGTCGTTGATTATTTCTGGCATTAACAATGACCTTTGCTCCTTCTACAACAAATAATTGAGCAGTTGCAAGCCCCATACCACTATTACCACCGGTAATAACGGCTACTTTGTCTTTCATTTTTTTCATTGCATTTTCCTTTAGAACTTGTATTTTACTCTTTACCAAATCGTTGAAAGAAATAGCCATCAAATATTTCAGTCGGTGTTGGAACATTATCAACAATAACATCAATAAGTACTGTAGTATTTAATTTATATGCATTTTCTATGACACTCTTCAACTGTTCTGGCTGTTCGACAGTAAATCCTTCAGCTCCTAGAGATCTAGCAAACATTGCATAATCGTATGGCAATATATCCATAAATCCTGCTTCCTTTTCTCCAATATATTCTGCTCGCAACCTTGGGTTGCCAAATGCACGATTATTGCAGACGATAAAAATTATAGGCTGTTTGTATTGTACAGCAGTTTTAATTTCTATACCATGCATTAGCATGCACCCATCACCTGTTAAACAGACATGGGGCCTATCAGGTAGAGCAAAGCTGCTACCAATAGAAGCTGGAATAGCCCACCCCATAGGTCCAGTGTAATCTAAAGATGTCATAATCTGTGTAGGATCTGTGACTGTCCAGTAATGAAGCCCAAAGAGCATATGAGCACCAGAATCACCAACTAAAACAGTGTTTTGAGGCATAACAGCTCTAAGCTCTTTAATTAATCTTGCAGGATGAATAGGTATACCATCACTATTTAAATTATCAGGATTAAAAAAGTTAATATTGTTACTTATTTCTTTTTTATTATTAAGCCAATTCAGTCTATATTCAGCTGATTGTAGAAGTGCGCTACTTTGTTCATTCTCAATTGTTAACATTTTTGTAATAAAAGAAAAAGTATCACTAAGTATCTCTAGATCATATCGTCTTGAATGAAATATATTTGCAAGACTAGTATAATTAACAATTATTTTTTTTGGATTAAATTTTTTACTCCATGTTATTGTGTCAGATGCTTTAAGTTCAGTACCAATACATAATAGAACATCTATATCATCTTCAAGAATAATATTCTGCGCATATGGATTTGTAACCCAACCTAACACACCTAATGATAACTCATGATATTCAGATATACTTCCTTTACCTGTAATAGTTGTTGCGACTGGAATTTTGTATTTTTCTGCAAATTTGGTTAGTATTTCCCATGATCGTGAGAAACGAACTTCTTTCCCTGCAAAAATAACAATTCTTCGGCTTTCAGATAACATTGAGAACGCTTCAGATATTGCGTTATCATCTGCATATTTTGGAGACAATATATGTTTATCAATATTATTATAGAGATTACTGTTGACATTTTTATTCTGGATATCTAAAGGAAGTGAAATGTGAACTGGTCCTCTGCTTGCAGGATCAAACATTTTCGCCAAAAGTTGTTCAATATTATTCGTTAATTGATCTACTTCATGAATTGCAGCCTGCGATGAGGTAATTGAATCAAGTATGCTAAAGATATCAAAGCTGAAGAAACTACTGTCTTGAAGAAAGCCTTTACCCTGAACCGGCACAGGAACATCACCAGAAAGAACTAACAAAGGAGTGCAATCCATTTTAGCAGTCATAATTGCAGTTACCATATTAGTAATTCCCGGACCGCCAATTGCAGCACAAACACCAAAATGATTACTGCTACGCGAGTACCCATCAGCCATAAATGCAGCCCCTCCTTCATGCGCTGCAATGACCGGAGTTATATCTGGATCATTAAACATTTCAAATGAAATTGGCCCTAATACACCACCTGGAACCATAAAGACATAGGGTATCCTTTCCCTTTTGAGTATATGGACAACATATTCCTTCAATAACATCTACTACCTCCCTCTACTACTATGTAATGGACAAATAATACTGCATAGTTAATATAATATTTTTTGTCAACTAAGGAAATCTATTCATAATGGATCGTCAAATTTTTGAAATGCGGCAATTACGGATGGTATTATTGATATAATTTTTGGAATTCCAATATAGAGGGTAAGTAATATAAGTAATTCTTTTATTTGCTGTTTGCTCCAACCAGTCTTCAGGGCGTTATAAATATGTGTTTCTAATTCCTCAGAACACCCGCCGAGTGTTAATAGTGAAGCAACCACAGCCAATTCTTTTTCCTGAACAGTGAAAGAAGCTGTTTTTTGTCCCCATATATCTTCTATTCCATGTGAAACAATAACATCTGCAAGGTCGGGAGAAAATTCATAAATATTACTAAGCATATCTACTTTATCAGCAGAATATTTTTCTTTGATCTTCTTTAGCCCTGCTTGATATGACGGTTTAATTTTGTAGTCCATAACTATCGGTCTAGCTCTGTTAACTGGTTAATTATAAGTATTGAGTAACTATTTACTAAATACTTTAGCTCACATATTTTTTAATATCAAGGTGTTTTCACAAGCATCTCATAGAAAAGATTTAATTTGAGAAGTTGATGAATTTCAACCACTGTATTAGTACCAATAAAACAGGAGGTTATACTGAAATCCAGCAGAACAAATCTTAGCACATTACGTCAAATAGTCTAGTTAATTCCATGTCATCAAGGAAAAAACACTGAATAAGTTTAGTGTGCATAACTATGATAAATATTCGAGACCTTAATCAGCAGAAATATATGTCTTGTTATGTACCGCATCAGACAACTGGTCGGCAAGTTTGGAAAATTCATATAAAACCTCAACAAACAGATATGTCGGAGTTAATCTATTTTTAAACGGCACATTATCTAAAATAAGTTTTATTTGTTCGGTACAGTCATCTGTTTTACCTTTAAAATATAGAATTAAATTTTTATATTTATAGGAAATTCTGGTGCTGATGTCTTTTAATTCCTTCAAGTTTGATACTGAACCATCATATTTATCATGGCCAACAAGTCCCACCAATTTCCTTGCATTACGGTTCAATTTTGCAATATGGACAAAAAGGTATTGATAAAAGAGATCCTGGTCCCTCTTATAATCAAACTCATACCTGATACTTAAATACAGGGTTTCTAAAGAGGCCACACTGCTGATATTACCCCACAACTGTCGTCTATAACTATCATCTAATTCATTTATTTTCTCTTGAACTGACAGAAAAAAATGTGTACAGAGGGCTATGATCTCCCCTTGTGTGTTAAAGAAGATTGCACTGTTATGTTTCATGTCAACTGCTGCTGAAGATGCTTTCTTATATATCACATATTCGGCAATAAGTGCTATTAAAACTCCTAAGAAAGTACAGGCAATCCGTTTAACAAGAGTATCGCCTATACCTATTGGGTCTAATGTAACGATGGCAATCAGCATTGGTACAACCATTGTAATTATAGCAGCCAGGATAGCATAATTACCCGTAACAAAATACATATAAAAGCCGATAAAATATACAAGAGGCAGTAGGTACCCCCAATGGTAATTCCCATACATAAAAATATTGATATAAAGAAAGCCCAATAGAGCGCCCGATAAAGTACCTATAACTCTATCCATAGTCTTTTTAACAATAGCACCCTGCCCCTGGTTAGCGGCCAGAAACATAACACCTGTTGTCATCGGAATCCAATAGCCGTGGATTATTCTAAATCCCAGATATATTGCTACCCCAACACAAACAGCAATTGTGATACACAGAGATTCCTGAATGTATGAAATTTGTTTTTCTGTCATCTTATTTATCATTTTGTACTTTAAGCCTATTATTCAAAATTTCAGCAAGTTGTCTAATATCATGAATCAAGCAATGCTTTCCATATATGAATTCCAACACCTCTTTTTCTATCTCAATGCTGCAGGTTTTTAAAAGTTGCTTATGCTCATTGAGCCAAATATATACACATTCATCTTCAAGTACATTTAAATATGTTTCTTCAAATCTAAGTGCAGTTATAATCTTTTTAAGCGTATCGTTTATGCATGGGATTAATATGTTAGTTGAAGGAAGCAGTTCATTAATCTGTTTTTCATATTTATGAAACCTGAGCATAAAAGTAACATTTCTAAACATTCTTTTGCTATATATGAACATAGGATATGCTAAGTCTCTATAATCTTTATTCTTTTTAAAGTAATGCTCCTCGTTATTAATGACTTTTCCTTTATTAACTAACTGCACTAATACTCTGTGAATGAATTTTTCTCTGTTTGATTTATAAATTTTTTCCACAATAAAATTCGCATTGAAAGCTAAAGGTCTTTCAAAAAGGTATTTATTACTGATTTTAATATCAACATTATTAATATCATCAGCTGTAAATGCATAAAATGCATCAGCTATAAGTTCAAAAAAGTATATAATAGTTGCTCGCATACGCAAAATAGAAGTACAATATTCAAAGGACATTTGAAGAACAAATGCTATTATTCCAGCAATAACAACTTCTATCGCCTGATTCGTTCCAGCATACCATCCACCGGGAAGTTCGATATATATAACAGCGCAAAGGATAGCAAAAACACTCACATACCTATATTTAATGCTTGCAACAAAGGGAAAGGAGATGATGAATAGAATTACAATAAGTGGAAGATAATGTCTGTTAAGGACTGCAGTTACAAACTGTAAAACTGCGACAAGAGATAAAAAAACCAGCATATTGTAGAATTTAAGCTTATATGAAGTAAAAAGAGTCATTACCAAAATTGCAAACATAGGCAGCAGTATTATCCAGAAAGTAAAAGGTTTCCTAAAAAAAACCCAGCAAAAAGTCCCTATTACGAATGGCAACACACATTTAACAGAATTAATAAAACAGTCATGTGTCGGATCAAGTTGATGCAATCTACTAGAGCAAAATTTTATACAAGAAGACACACTCATTTTAATAAACTCTTATAAAACTAGTAAATTTCAGATGTTAGATTTATGATTTCAGATTTGTTTTAATAAATTATAGATATTTTACACAAACAAATAAGTCCCACAATGTGAATTGCA